>CAYGTG010000916.1:0-2733 GCA_964352485.1 uncultured Nannocystaceae bacterium
CAACCGCACCGGGTGCGGGGTGGGGTTCGGCTGACTCGGCCCAGAAAACCTCGTGGAGGCCCGCGGCCAAGGCCTGCAGGTTCTCGGCTCTCACCTGGAGCGCCATCGCCGCATCACGGGTGCCCAGCGCGATGTACGTGGCGGTTGCGTCCATGGCCTCGCTCAGCTCGACGAGGTGTGCATCGACCTGGTTCTCAATGGCCGCAATCGAGGTTTGCACCGAAGGCGAGGCGATAGGAATCGCGTACAGGTCGATGAGTGCCTCGCAGCGGCCAACCAGGTGCTCAACACACGACTTTGCATCCTCGGCCAGCGCGCTCGCCCAGGAGACCGGTTGTCGTCTCTCTACGTGACGCAAGAACGCGTGAAGGTGGAGCTGAGCGTTGAGCGCCCGCTCAAGTCGCCAGTGGACGTTGGGATGGATGGGAGATTTGAGCCGCCCAACGCGGGCCAGGATCGACTCTGGAAGCTTCGGGTTCTCAACCGCGGCAGCGTAGCGCCGGTTCCGCCTGACCGAGGATACAGACAGGAGCGAGGCGATGAAACACCCCGCCCCGGTGAGCAGCAGCGATGGGACGAACGATGTCGCGACGGCCGCGCCCATGATGGCCAGACCCCACAATCCCGTGACAATGGCGATACGGCGGTGGGACTTGATTGCGGCGAGGGCGGTCGTTCTTACGGCTTGCGCCTGCGCAATGCGGGCGAGCATGGTGGACTGAGGTTTGAAAGGCTCCAATGGCCTACTGCCCGTCGTCCTTCAGTGCGCGCGGCTGCAGGGGGGCGGGGAGGGCTCGCGAGGCCCGCTCGACTTCGTGCAGGCTGTTGACCAGTACGCTGAGCTGTGCCGCTCGCTCCCCCAGGTCCCGTGCGGCATCACTCGTCCCGACTGCCACGTAGGCCGCCGCCGCATCCAGGGCCCGGTGCAGCTGGACGAGGTTGCCGTCGATTTCTCGCTCGACCGAGATCCTCGCTGCGACGATTGCGGGCGAGGGTCCCTGAACGTCATAGAAGTCAGCAATGACTTCACAGCGGTCCAGAACGCGCTGTAGGCACGCATATGCGTCCTGCTCGAGCGCGGGGGACTCTGCAAAGCCACCCTCGAACGGAGCATGGTCGAGGACGTTTTTGAGGTGGGTGACGGTGTCGATGCCGTCCCGGACCCGTGCGGCAACATTTGGGTGAACGGGGCGTCTGAGTCGAGCGGTCAGCAAGCTGTCGGGCTGTTCGGGTGAGGGCATCGGAAGGCTTCTCGACGGCTGGGGACTCGAACCGCCGGGCCAATCACAAGACCGGCTTTCGAAGGGGTTTCGCGCCTGGGCATACGCCACAACTACGGAATCGCGACCGGGATCTCGACCAGGGCCTCGATCCGCTTGTGAACGGCGACGATTGTGCCGTCGGTGCTCATGGCCACGTAGTACTCGAGGCCATCGTTCTCGACCTCCGCGGTCATCAGATCGATACCCGGGCCCCTTTTTGTCTCGACCTCGAGCAACTTGCCCTCGGGGTACGCCGACTTCACCGCGGCTGTGATCTGCGCGGGCACGTCCTCCATCTCGAGCTCGCACTCCTGGTAGCGAAGCGTGCCGTCGGGCGTGGCGGAGACCTCGCACTCTTGACCCTCGGCGGTCTTGACCTCGACCTCATGGACGATGCCGGCGTCGGCGTAGAACTCGGTCTCGTAGGCGACGATGGTGGCTCCTGGATAGAGCTCCAGCGCTTTGGCTTTGACGGCCTCGGACACCGCGGTGGCGTCATCGTGGTAGACGGCCTGCTTGATCAGCGCGCCTTGGTCGTCGAGGCGAAACTCGAACTCTTCGACGGTGTTCGCGGTCACGGCGATGCGGGCCACGGTTTCGTGCAGGCCGACGCTCGGGGCGGCCACATCTGCGCTCATCGAGGCAGTCGGCGACTCCGCGGCAGCGGGGCTCATGGTCTCGGAGGTGCTCGCGCACCCGGTGGAGAAGATCGAGAGCAAGAGGGCAGTGCTCAGGCGTCGCATGCCCCGATGCTGCGCGATGGCGTCGCCGAGCACAAGTCGGGGGCCGCTAGACCTCAATCAAGCGCTCTTTTTTGAAAGTCGAATGATTGAGGGCTCGTAGGCGCCGACAGGCGCCCGTTTCGGGTGAAGCGGAGGAGGCTTTGCCTCCGCAGCGAGGGGCCTTTGCGAAAGGCCCCTTCAAGGATTGGAGCCTAGACCTCAATCAAGCAGCGCTTGATTGAGGACTAGAACGGCCGGTCCGCAAAGCCATCGGTGGCTTGCACGAGCGCACGAAGGATCCCCGGCTCGTTGGCCGAGTGACCTGCATCGTCCACGAGCGTGAGCTCGGACTCGGGCCACGCCTGGTGCAGACGCCAGGCGTTGCGCGGGGGACAGATGACGTCGTAGCGCCCGTGCACGATCACGCCCGGGATGTTCCGCATGACGTCGATGTTGTCGAGCAGCTGGGTGTCCGACTCCAGGAAGCCGTTGTTGACGAAGTAGTGGCACTCGATCCGGGCAAACGCGAGCGTGAACGAGGACTCGTCGCAGTGACGCACCAGGTCGGGATCAGGCATCAGGGTCGCAACCCTGCACTCCCACAGGCTCCAGGCGCGAGCCGCCGCGGCGCGTGCCTTCGGGTCATCGCCGGTGAGTCGCTTGTGGTACGCGGCCACGATATCGCCGTGTTCCTCGGGAGGAATCGCGGCGAGGAAGTCGGCGTACGCGTCGGGGAAGAGCATCCGCGT
>CAYGTG010000916.1:2743-3836 GCA_964352485.1 uncultured Nannocystaceae bacterium
CGTCGCGGTAGAACCAGTCCATCTCGTCTTTGGCGAACGTGAAGATGCCTCGCAAGACGAGCTCGGTGACCCGCTCGGGGTGCTTCTGCGCGTAGGCCAGGGCGAGCGTGCTGCCCCACGATCCGCCAAACACCTGCCAACGCTCGATCTCGAGGTGCTCACGCAGCGCCTCGATGTCCTGCACGATGTGCCAGGTCGTGTTGTCGGTCAGCGATGCGTGCGGCCGGCTCTTGCCGCAGCCGCGCTGATCCAGCAGGACGATGCGGTACTTCTTCGGGTCGAAGAATCGCCGGTGTTTCGGCTCCGTACCGCCTCCGGGACCGCCGTGAAGGAAGACGACAGGCTTTCCGGTGGGGTTGCCCGAGACCTCCCAGTAGATCTCGTGGACGTCGTCGACGCGCAAGAGCCCCGATGTGTGCGGGTCGATCTCAGGGTACAGCGTCGTCACGCCCCAGAGCTTTGCAGGTTTGCGCCGCGCTGACCACTCAGTCTTCGACGATCACCGCGGCGCCCGAGCTGCCGCGCCGACCCTCGGAGCTGTCGATGCGCCCGACGACGACGGCGACGTCCTCCCCGGAGGTGGAGTTTGCAATCTCCCGCGCGCAGACCTCGGGCTCCATCGCCTCCTGCATCATGATCTCGGCCAGCAGCGACTTGTGGATCGACCGGTACGTCTGAGCGGTGCACAGCAGCAGCTGGTCGCCGTGGTGAGGCGTGAACCGGACCAGGTCGAGCTGCAGCGCCAGACTGCCTCCGGCCGCGCCCGAAAACTCATCGACCGGGTCCTTGGTGAGCTGACTGATTGTGGAGCCGCGCACCCGGTAGACGCGGTTGGGCCCGACGTTGCCCACGACGATCTGATGCCCGTCGAAGTGAGCGGCTGCAAATGCGGCCTCCATGCCCCGGTAAAACGGGTCCATCGACGAGGCGCGGCGAACCGCGTCGTGGACTCGGGTTCCCGCGAGGTTCCAGCGCTGCGCCGGGTCGGTGGGGCCGGGACCCGACAGGGCGAGGGGGAGCAGGTCCACGGCGACCTCGGCGGCGAGTCCCCCCCCGGAGAAACCACCGCGACCGACGGCGAGCACGCCGAGTT
>CAYGTG010000917.1:0-3836 GCA_964352485.1 uncultured Nannocystaceae bacterium
CAACATCCCGGGACTCGTCGCCGGGCCTCCCGACGACATCATTCTCCACGGCCCAGGCGACACGCTCAGCCGCATTTCCGCCGGCGTTCCGGTTTGGCAGGTTCCGACGGTCGCGTGGACCGTCTCCGACCTGGGCGCGACGCACATGTCTTCCGATGCTGGCGGCGATATCGTATTCGACGTCCTCGTGTGTAGCGCGGATCCGTGTACGTGGACGGTGCACAAGATCGCGGCGGCCGATGGCGCGGAGGCTTGGCAAAACACGCTGCCCGTGGACGTCGATCTCTCCGACTTCCACGTCGGAGCCTCTGTCACCGCTCCCAATGGCGACGTCGTGCTCGCCTATGGGCAGTCGGCGGGGGCGGGAGGCGACATCCAGCTGGTGCGGTGGGACGCCGACGGCAACCCGATGGGCACCCTCGGCGTGGACTCTGGCACCGCGGCGTTGACGGTCTCCGACGTCGAGTTCGACGCCCAGGGGCAGATCGTGATTCTCGGCTCGAGAATTGATGACGACGGCGCCGACGCCAACCTGTTGCGGGTGTCCTCAGACGGTGACGTCTTGTGGTCCCGCTCGTTCGGCTTCGGAAGCGAACGCGACCTCAGCTTGGCGTTTGCCCTCGACGCGCGCGGTCGCGTGGTGGTCGCAGGCCTCGCCGATCCTCAGGTTGGCTTCTTGGTCTTCGGCGCGTCGCTGTGGCTTGCGACCGTCGACCTCTAGGCTGGGCGATTAGGCGATCAGGCCTCGGCTTCGGCCGAGGCGTGGAAGCGCTTCATCTTGCGCTTGATCATCTCTTTTTTGACCATGCCCACCATGTCGATCAGGAGCTGACCGGTGAGGTGGTCGAACTCGTGCTGCAGCGCGCGGCCCAGGAGGCCTTCGCCCTCGATGGTGAAGGTCTCGCCCTCGATGTTCGTGGCTTCGACCTTGGCCCAGCGCGGCCGCTTCACGTCGACGAACACGTTGGGGAAGCTCAGGCATCCCTCCTCGGCGACCGTCAGACCTTTGCCGCTCTCGACGATCTTGGGGTTGATGCAGACGACCGGCGGACTGTCGTCGTCGCCGCCTCCGACCCGACCGTCGATGAGGAAGATGCGCTCGAGGCGTCCCACTTGAATCGCTGCGATTCCCGCACCGTTGAGTGCGTACATGGTGTCCGTCATGTCGCGGACGAGCTCTTGGATGCTGTCATCAACCGCTTCCACCTCGAAGGTGGGCTCGCGGAGACGGGGATCGGGATATTTGACGACGTCGAGTACGGCCATGAGCTACGCGTCCGGTGCGTTTGAGGGGCAAACCTGACGTAAAGGTAGCTTGGCGGTCAAGCGAGTGCTAGACGCGAGCTTCCCATGACCGCCATCGACGCCGAGAAGATCCGTGCTGCACTCGCCTCGATCAAGGATCCTGCCACGGGACACGGGATCGTCGCCACGGGCCAGTTGTCCGATGTGAACGTCGCCGACGACGCCTCGGTGTCGCTTCGCGTAGACCTCGTCTCGCCAGGATTTCCGCTTCGGGACGTCCTCGAGGCCTCGATTCGGGACGCGCTGGCGCCGCTGGAGCTGCCGGGCCTGGAGCTATCCTGGGGACTCAAGGTTCCGCACAAGCCGGCCCGCGCGGACCTCAACCGGCTGCCCACCGTCAAGAACGTGATCGCGGTCGCGGCCGGGAAGGGCGGCGTGGGGAAGAGCACGCTCAGCGTCAACACGGCCATGGCGCTGCGCTCCATGGGCGCGAAGGTCGGGCTGCTCGACGCGGACATCTACGGACCGTCGGTCCCCAAGATGCTGGGCGCTGCCGACCGCGAGGCGGGGACGGCCGAAGGCGGCAGCGGAATCTCGCCCGCGCTGTACCGGGGCATGCCCGTGATGAGCGTCGACTACTTCGTCGAGCCCGGTAAAGCCGTCATCTGGCGCGGTCCGATGATCCACAAGCTGCTCACGCAGTTCCTCGAGGACGTGCAGTGGGGCGAGCTCGACTACCTCATCGTCGACCTTCCACCCGGCACTGGAGATGCTCAGCTCTCGCTGGCGCAGCTCGTACCGATTACCGCCTCGCTCATCGTCACCACCCCGCAGGAGGTTGCGCTCATCGACGTGCGCAAGGCGGTCAACATGTTCAAGAAACTCGAGGTTCCGGTCATCGGCGTCGTCGAGAACATGTCGTACTACCGGTGTCCTTCGTGCGGCCACCATGACGAGATCTTCGGGGTTGGCGGTGGCAAGCGCCTGGCAGACGAGTTCGACGTCGAGGTGCTGGGCCGGGTGCCCATCAATCCGGCAGTGGCCTTCGGCGGCGAGTCCGGCAAGCCCATCGTAGAGACGGCGCCGCAAGGCGAGCTCGCCCAAGCGCTCATCTCGATTGCGGCGCGCGCGGCCATGGAGACCAGCAAGCTCTCCGCCACAGGCCCCAAACGCTCCAGCCTCCTGCGTACGGTCGACTAGAGTGGAAATCCGGGCCGTCGCAAAAACCCTGGCTCCAGGGCGCGCGACCGCATCGTCCGACAGTGGCGTACCATGGGTCTGAAGCGCTCGGCGCTCCTGTGCCCTCGTCCTCCCAAGTCGATGTCCTCCAAGCTGCATCTCCGCCTCCGCCCCGTTGCTCCGATCCTGGGGCTGCTCGTGGTGGCCGCGTGTGGTGAGGATGGCCGGCCACCCCGACTCGAGACCATCGATGATCAGGTCGCAGCGGTCGGCAACGAGCTGGTGATCACGCTGCGCGCGACCGATCCCGACGGGGATGACCTCAGCTACGACTTCGCAGCCGACCTCGACGACCTCGACGCGCGGGCCAGCATCTCCGAGCGCCCCGACGGCACGGCGGTGTTTCGGTTCACGCCGCTGGGCGCGGATGTGGGCCTGTGGCCGTTCGACTTCTCGGTCAGCGACGGCGCGCACTCCGACACCGTCACGACCACGGTCGACATCCGGACCGCCCTCGAAGGCACCGCGCCGTTGTTTCGCGAACCGCTGGGATCGGGGACGACGCTCGACCTCGCGACCGCCGACTGCCTCGACCTTGGGGTCGTCATCGAAGATCAGGACGATGCCGCGGTGACGATCGGGCAGGCAGAGCCGCTCATCGCGGATGCGGTGCTCCAGCAGGACACCGGACTCACCGCTCGCTGGCAGTGGTGTCCGAGCAAAGAGCAGCTGGCCGAGGACCGGTTTCCGCTCACGCTGTTCGCGGACGACGGCGAGCACGAGCCCGTTCTCAAGAACTACCTGATCGTGCTGCGGCCCGGAGACAACGCCCAGTGCCCGGGCAAGGGTCCGGCGATCGAGCACGAACCGGCCGACATCTCGAGCGTTCTCGATCTGCAGATCAGCGCCGAAGTCAGCGATGACCTCGGCCTCAAAGGTCCGCCGCTGCTGTACTACAGCCTCGAGGAGCCCAAGGAGCCGATCGACTTCAGCGAGCTTTCGCTCGTGGAGATGGAGCTGCAAAGCGGCGACCTGCAGCTTGGAATCTGGACCGCCACGGTCCCCAACCCCGTCGCCGACCAGGCCGAGGGGACGAGGTCAAACCTCTACTACCTCCTGTCTGCCGTTGATGATGACGACGCTCAGGGGGAGTGCGACCACCTCACCGACCTGCCCGACAGCGGGACGTTTGCCATCGAGGTCCTCAACCCCGGGGGCAACGGTGGCGCGGACGTGTGCGAGCCGTGCAGTGCCGACGTGCAGTGCGGCGGTGATGCTGACCTTTGCGTTGTGGTGGGCGAGCGAGGCGCGATGCACTGCACGCAGGCATGCGGCGGCGGGTGTGACGATGGGTTCTCGTGCATCGAGGTGACTTCGGCGAGCGGGACCACGGCCGAGCAATGTGTGCCCCC
>CAYGTG010000918.1:0-3836 GCA_964352485.1 uncultured Nannocystaceae bacterium
CCCAAACGGGTGGCACGACGCGCACGAGACCCAGCCGTTGGCCGACCACCGGGCCTCGGCAGTCCGTCGACCTCACCGCGACGTTCGATGCGTCGGGGTCGGTGCAGCGCATCCTGAACTGGACCGCGATCTTCGACGAGGTGCACGACTTCGAGCTCAACACCCGCGGCGTGGCCAACGGTACCGGGGCCATCGTCTCGGACGCAGGACTCAACGCGGACGGCACGCCGAACACGGATGCACGCATCGACTTCGTCGGGCCCGGCGGCGTCGGTAACCCCACCAACGGCTTCAACCGCGGCAGCGCGGCCGCGGTGGCCGCCGGGGGCGCCACGCCGGACGACTGGGACCACATCGAGGACTACATCCGCAGCCTTCGCAGCCCGCACGCGCGGACGGTGACCGAGGGTGACCCCGAGGCCGGCCGGGAGGTCTTCCTCGACGGCGGGTGTCAGAACTGCCACGGCGGCGCGCTGTGGACCCTCTCGGAGCGCTACTACAACCCGCTGCTCGATTCAGACGCCAGCACGGTCACCCTGGCGCAGGCCGGCGTGGTGAACGTGGGGGAGGTTCGTGCGGACCAGCTCGCGAGCACCGACACCTCCACGTTCTCGGTCATCGACATCGATGCCAACGGACCTCCACACCGCCACTCCTGCGTGGTGCGGCGCGTGGGCACCTTCGAGGCGACCGGTCCGGAGAACCGAGGCGCCGCCGAGATTCGTCAAAACGGTGGCGACGCGCAGGGCGTGGATGGATTCAACGTCCCCTCTCTGCTTGGCATCGGCATGGGTGCCCCGTTCCTGCACAACGGCGCAGCCTCATCGTTGGAGGAGTTGCTCTCCGATGACTTCGGCGGCCACCTGCGCTCGGGCAACCAGGTCTTCTCGCCCACGGACGAGCAGCGCGCAGATCTCGTCGCGTTCCTACAGTCCATCGATGACGACACCGAGACGGTCGCCGTTCCCAGCGGACAGCAGTTCTGCCCCACGGGATTCGCTCCTCCGATCGTACAGCCCGAGTAGCGCGCTACCCTGTGAGCGTGGACCTGACGCAGCTGCGTTACTTTCGAGAGATCGCCCGCGCCGGCAGCATGACCGGCGCGGCGCGGTCACTTCGCGTCAGCCAGCCGACGGTCAGCGTCGCGGTCAAGCAACTCGAGGCCTCGCTCGATACGACCTTGTTTCTCCGCCATCGCGCAGGCGTGTCCTTGACCGCCAGTGGGGAGGAGCTGCTGCGACACGTCGACGAAGTCATGGCCGTCCTCGACCGGGCGGTCGAGCGAATCTCGGGCCTCGATCACCGACTGACCGGGAGCTTCGTCATCGGCTGCCACGAGTCGCTGGGTGCGTACTTCTTGCCCGGCTTTCTCGAGCGCGTCCTGGCCGACGCGCCGGAGGTCACGGTCACGCTGCACAACACCTCCTCGTCGTCGGTGCTGGATTCGGTGGTCTCGAGGGACGTACACTTCGGCATCGTCGTCAATCCGCGGCCGCACCCCGACGTCGTGCTCACCGAGTTGTTCCGCGACGCCATCGACGTGTTCGTGGCCGCCCCCGACGCAGAGCCCGGGCCTTCAGACGCGGCTGCCTACTACGGCGAGCAGGGGTCCAGGTTCTCCGACCTGCGCGAAGCGCAGGCCTACTTCGAGCGTCATCCGCTGATCTACCCGAGCCGCGTCGGCGAGTGTGTCGCGCTGCTCGAACAACTCGATGCACGCGGGTTCGCGCCACCGCGCCGCCTGGACTGCGGAGACTTCGGCTTGGTGAAGAGTCTTGCGCTGGGCGGTATTGGTCCCGCGCTGCTGCCCCGCCGCGTCGCCGCCTACCGGACACCGCATCAGCTCCGAAGGCTCCATCACAAGCTGCCGGTGTTCGAGGACGCGATTCACCTCGTGTTTCGAGCCGACCTCCACCGCACTCGCGCGGCGACCTATCTCAAGGACGAGCTTGTGCGATGTGCCAAAGCGATGGACTCGGTTGCGATCTGAGTTCGTCGAGACCTTGGCTCAGCCGGTGACACAGCCTTGGTCGAGACCACAGGCGTTCTCGCAGGTCGCCGATTCGGGGTCGCACGTCAGGACGCACGCACCCCCGGCGCAGTCGGTCACGTTGCATGACGCCTCGGCCGCGCAGGTCAGCTGACAGTTTCCCCCTGGGCAGTCGAGATCGCATTGCGTTGCGTCACCGCAAACCACCGAGCAGCCGCCCTGCGGACACGCAAAGTCGCAGTCCGCTCCAGGCTCGCAGGTGAACCCGCACGCCGATCCCTCGCACTCCTCGCTGCAGTCGTCCTCGCAGACACACGCCTGCCCTTTGACGCAGGCGTCTTGGGTGTCGTCGCACGCGGACGCCATCGGTAGCAGCGCAGCGGCACAGACGGCGAGCAGGAGTTTCTTCGAGGAATAGACCAGGTTTGAGAACGACATTTCGAAGCCGTGGTGGAGCCCGCGGCGGGATTCGGGTCAATCGAATCGAGCCGACACGCCGGCAGCGAGGCCGCTTCATTGGACAATCGCGGGACCGGCGGTAGGATCCGCGGGTGAGTCACGCGGGCGCGGTCGGGGTTTGCCCACACCCGGTCCCATCCGCCGGAGGCCCCGCATGACCAATGACCCGCAACAGGTCCTCTTCTTCGACGGCGAGTGCGTGCTGTGTAACCGCAGCGTCCAGCTCGCCATCCGCTTGGACCCTCACGCCCGCCTGCGCCACGCCGCGCTCCAAGGGGCGACGGCCAAGCGCTTGCTCGGCGAGCTCAGCCCGCAAGAGCTCATGTCCGGCGTCACCCTCTACGACCGCGGCACCGTCTACCGAGGCTGGCGTGCCATCGCCAACGTGGGCGGCATCCTCTTTCCTTGGCTCGCGTGGAGCTACCACGTCCTGCGTGTCCCGCCCCTGCCCTGGCTCCTCGATCGCCTCTACACGTTCATCGGACGCAACCGCTACAAGTGGTTTGGCCAGCTCGACAGCTGCGAGCTGCCGCCACAAAAGTGGCGCGACCGGTACATCGTTGACTAGCCCTCAATCAAGCGCTGTTTTCAGAAAACCGTGTGATTGAGGGCTCGTAGCCGCCGTCAGGCGTCCGTTTCGGGTGAAGCGGAGGGCGACTTGTCGGCCGCAGCGAGGGGCCTTTGCGAAAGGCCCCTGCGAAGATGAGAGCGAGGCCTGAATCAAGCAGCGCTTGTTTCAGGACTAGCAGCCCGTGGTGAGCTCCGTCGCGACCCGCCGTGCCGGATTGCACCACGGGCTGCGAGAGCACATCACGAGGGGCGCTGCGCCTGCTCCAGAACTTCCGCCACCCGCAGCGAACCGACGGCGCGCGCCAGCTGAAGCGCCGTTCGGCCCCCTGGGTCTTGCGCCTGAATCGCGGCCCCCACGTCTGCGAGCGTCCAAGCCGCGTCAGGTTGGTTGAACATCGCGGCGTACATCAAGGCAGTGCGCCCGGAGGCATCGACGTAGTTGAGCTTCACTCCGTGCTTGCTCAGCAGCCGAATGATCTCGACGTGACCACCGAACGCCGCGCTGGCCAGTGGCGTCCGGCCCCCTTCGTTTGCTTTCTCAAGGTCCGCCCCACGTTCGATCAACAGCGCAACAACATCGAGATGTCCCGCTGTCGCCGCAGCGATGAGCGGTGTCATTCCTTTGTGGTTGGCAGCGTCGACGGGGAGCCCGGCATCGAGCGCCTCGCGGACCTTTTCAGCGTCGCCGGTGCGTGCGGACTCCAAGACCGGCTCGAGTTCGGGGGCCATGGGAACACGCTGACACACGTTGGGCAGATTGCCCGTGTCCAGGCCAACGCCGTCGCTTCACGGCGGACTCCCCCGGCCGCCTCCCGCC
>CAYGTG010000919.1:0-3834 GCA_964352485.1 uncultured Nannocystaceae bacterium
AGGCGGACGAGACCTTGGCTCGGTCGAGGTCAGCGCCCGAAGCCGTAGCCACGACGCCCGCGCTTTCGGCATGCTCGACGCGGAGTGACCGGATCGATCCGGGGGCCTGGCTACAGCTCGAGCACGAACCCCCTACATGTAGCGGAAAAGACGACATTCGTTGCAGGAGCGACCATTCACGGGCGTTCTAGGCCTGAAGCTCCATTTCTACGCGGTCGGGAACCTTCAACCTGTGCGTGCCCACACTCAAGGCACCCCCCATGTTGATGACCACGCTCGCAGCTCTCGTGTTGATTGTCGGACCCGCCGGTCTCGTCTCCGACAACACCCCGCAACCCCCCGACGATGCCCAGATGGGTGACGGCCTCCGCCTCAGCGAGCCCACCGAGGACGCCGACGCGCCTCCGTCTCCGGACGTCACCTGTGCGGACGGCACCACGCTCAAGGGCATCGACATCTCCAAGTGGCAGGGCGACGTCGACTGGAACAAGGTCGCGGGCGACAACGTGAAGTTCGCCTTCGTCCGGGTGTCCGACGGCATCAACACCCAGGACCAGTACTTCGACGACAACTGGGAAGAGTCCCGGGCAGAGGGCATCTACACCGGCGCCTACCAGTTTTTCCGGCCGAACCAGTCCGTGCTCGGCCAAGCCGACTACCTGCTGCAGAAGATCGGCTGTGACCTGGACGCGCGCACCTGTCCGATCACCGAGATGGACCTACCACCCGTCATCGACGTCGAGCACCGCCCATCGGGTTGGAGCAAGGCGAAGATGACAACCGCGATCCGAACCTGGATCGATCGCGTGGAAGAGTTCGGACTCGAGCCCGTCATCTACTCGGGCCGCTACTTCTGGCGCGACTACGTCGACTCCTCGGAGTGGAGCGACCACCCACTTTGGCTCGCGCACTACACCAACAATTGCCCGAACATTCCGAGCCACTGGTCCGACTGGGACTTCTGGCAGTTCACGGACAGTGGATCCACCGCGGGGGTCAGCGGTGGTGTCGACACCAACCAGTTCAACGGCACGATGCAGATGCTGCTCGCGCTTCGTCCCGACGGCGCCCCGATCGGGGACACTGATGACAACGACGACATCGGGTGTGGCACGGTCGCCTCCGACGACGCCACGATCATCGACAACGGAGACGACTGCTTCGCACTCAGCGGGCCCGCGCAGTACTGGCGCGATGAGAACGCCGGGCATGACGGTGACCTGACATGGACAAGAACGACGACCGGATCCGAGTACAACTTCGGCATCTGGTCGCTCAACTTCGAAGATGCTGGCAAGTACGCGATCCAGGTTCACATCGACCCGGACCACACCTCAGCAGCGTCAGCCAAATACGAGATCAAGTCCGCCGATGGAAATGAGAGCACCACCATCGACCAGAAGGACGGCGGCTGGATCACGCTCGGGTCCTATGAATTCGACGAAGGCGGCAACCAGCACGTGCGTCTGTCGGACAAGCAAGGAAGCTCCGGAAAGCAGCTGCAGTTCGATGCGATTCGGCTCGTGCCCGATGGCGTGGAGGTCAACGGCGACGACTGCGGCGAGGCCGTCCAAGGCGGTCAGTCCCGCATCACGAACAATCGAGACTACGAAGAGGGCTGCAGCATCGGCGGCCGTCGCAGCGGCGGGGCCTTCTTCGCTGGTATGGTGTTCTTCGGCCTGTGGGGCCGCCGACGCCGTCGCTAGCGGGAGCGCTCGTTCAGACGCCGGTCGCGGCTGCGGCCGGCGTTTCGCATTGGTTCAACGCCGAGCGGAGCTCAACGCCGAACGGAGATCGGCTCCACAAACTCGAAGATGTAGTTGTCCGCGAGCTGCAGGGCGCGCGTTTGTTCCTCCCGAGTGCGCACCGTCCAGGCCAGCAGCGGAATCCCGAGCCGGCGCAGCAGCGAAGCCGAGAGTTCAGGCAGCGCCTGCAGGTCGTAGCCAACATATGCCGGCTGCACGTGTGGGGCCAGGAGCATCCGTTGTAGCAACACCCGCTTGGCGAGCCCGAAGTCGCTCTCGTGCATGTCGCCCGCGAGCAGCCCCCGCGGGATCTCGGGCCGCTCCCGCCGAAACCAGGCCATCGACAGAGGGTTGAAGGATTGCACTGCCACCGGGCCTGCGTACGGGTCGAGCACCCGGGCGACGGCACGCTCAATAACTCCGACCGCCCCGCTGTTCTTGACCTCGACCACCACCGGGACGCGGCCGCCGACCATCCGCAGCACCTGGGCCAAGCTTGGCACCCGCTCCGTCGTTCCTTCCAGGGGCAGTTCGCGGAGGCGATGCCAAGGCCAAGCCCTGACATCGCCCGCCGTCCCGGTCATGCGCAACAACGACTCGTCGTGAAAAACCACGGCTTCGGCATCGAGGCTGGGGTGAACGTCCAGCTCGAGCGGCAGCCCGGCGTCGACCGCCGCCTCGAACGCGGCCAGCGAGTTCTCCGGGCGCTGCTCACCGTGCAGCCCTCGGTGAGCAATGGGGCGGTCAGTGACCCAAGCTGGTGTACGGCCCATTGAAGCGGCATCTTGCTACCCCTGCACCACCAGGATCAACCCGGCCATCGAAGTCCGAACCGATGAGATGGCCGCCGGTGAAGTGCGCCTGGGCTGCGACTGACGGGGGCGCGGCTCAACCCGGCGCGAAGACCAGCGGATAGCGCACCTTCACCGTGCCTCCGCCGGCTGGCTTCGGGAAGCGGATCTTCTCCAATGCGGTCGTTAGACACGCATCGAGGACCCTCTCCGCCTCGCTCGCGGGCTCCTTCGACCACGTCAACTCCGCCGTGACCCGGCCTTCGCTGTCGATGACAAACCCGATCGAAACTCTGAACGAAGCATTCGGGTCGACCTCGAGGACGGGCTCATAGCAGGCGCGCAGCGAGCTGTTGTGCGCACGGACCGTCCGGCGGATGACCTCTCGGTCGAGCGACCCGGTGACCTGAGCCTTCGCGTGTCGAACCCGAGGGACTCGTTTTCCGCGCCCTCCGAATCCAGCTCCCGCGCCGCGTCCGTATCCCGAGCCGCCTCCGCCGTTGCCGATCAGGCCCGTATTGCCCAGACCGATCGTGCCCTGCCCGCTCCCACCTCCGCCGCGACCGGTCCCAACGAGCCCGAGGGAGCCGCTTGGATGCGGCGCCATGCCCTGTACCGGCTCGACAGGGAGCGCCACGGTCTCGGCGCGATCTTTGGTCACCACTTCGCGGTCCACCGCGACGAACGCGGTGTGTTCGGTCAGCACGCGATAGGCCAGCGCGAGCTCGGTCGCCGCTTCGGTCCGGCGGTCTCTGGCCGCGGAGTCGAGCCGAAAGACCTCCGGGTCTCGGAGCAGCTCTTCGATCCGCGTCCGGGCCCACATGGAACGAAGGCCGGTGCCCGACGTGCCCTCCGCGAGGTCAACCTCGAGCTCGAAGCGAGCCTTGTGCGCGCCTTGCCAACCCTCGACCACGACCGTTCCCGACCCCTCAATCGCGTATCGGCCATAAACCACAATCGGCTGCCCCACAAACAGATCGGGGATGCGCTGGGGCGCGACGTCCTTGACCGGAAGCGTTCCCCAGTCGATCGAGATGTCACTCAGCGCCGGGGAGGCGATGCGCCGGTAGAAGCGCTCGACGGCCTTCTCGACCGTCTCCGTCGTCCCCACGTAGCTCACCGCGCCTCGGCCGACCGTGGACAGCCCGCCCAGCAGGAAGCGATTGGGTGCCCGACCGACGCCGAGCCCGAAGATCCGAGCGTGGCCAAGGTGATGGTCGGTGAGTTCGAAGATCGCCGCCTCATTCCCGATGTAGCCGTCGGTGAGCAGCAGGACCATCGGGACCCTGGCGCTCGAC
>CAYGTG010000920.1:0-3833 GCA_964352485.1 uncultured Nannocystaceae bacterium
CCCCCTGCGCCCTCCCGCAGTCGGCCGATGCGGTCGGGGAATCCAGCCAGGAGTGCGAGCCCAAGAGCGTCCTCCTCGGCCGGTGTTGGACGGGTGGAGTGACCCCGAACCCGCATCGACTTGCGCAGCTGGGTTTGGACTCGTTGCACCATCTTGCAGGCGCCGATATCGAGCCCGAGGCGGTGCGCCGCTGATGCACCGTCGCGTTCGAATGCCCTGAGGTCT
Source organism: uncultured Nannocystaceae bacterium (assembly GCA_964352485.1). Taxonomy (GTDB): domain Bacteria; phylum Myxococcota_A; class Polyangia; order Nannocystales; family Nannocystaceae; genus CAJXVA01. The sequence goes on from CAYGTG010000920.1 coordinate 226, forward strand.
TCGGTCTCGACGACCACGTCGGAGTGCGCCGTTCGAATGTCGCGCCGAGCGTCGCGACGATGGATCGCCCGTTCGGAAAGCAGCGCGACTGCCGTGGTTCCAAGACCTTCAACGCCACGCGTTCGGGCTTCTTCGAGGACTCGAGCGAGTCGGGGATGTACGGGGTGGCGGAGCATGGCCGTGCCCGTCTTGGTGAGGGTGCCGTCCGCTTTGACTGCGCCGAGCCGCTGCAGCAGGGTCTCCGCGGCTTCGAGGGCTGCGGCGGGCGGAGGTTCGAACCACTGCAGGTCGCTCGGGTTGGCGAGTCCTGCCGCGCGCAGATCCAGCATCGCCGCGGCGAGGTCGAGACGGCACAACTCCGGGGCATCGAACGCCGGCCGGCGGTCGAAATCAGGCTTGGAGTACAGCCGTAGGCAACGCCCTGCTTGGACTCGGCCGGCTCGCCCCGCTCGCTGCTCAGCGGAGGCCTTGGAGATCTTGGCCAGCGTGAGCGTGGGGATGCCGGTCCACGGGTTGTGGCTGGGTTTGCGCGCCAACCCGCTGTCGATCACCGCGACCACGTGATCGATCGTCACCGAAGTCTCGGCCACGTTTGTGCTGAGGATAAGCTTCGGCCGGTCTCCGGCTGAGACGGCGCGGTCTTGCTCATGGGCAGGGAGGTCGCCGTGCAGCTGCACCAACTCGAGGCCCAGGTGCTCGGCCTGCCCCAAAAGGGTCTTCGCGCAGGCCCGAATCTCTCGGGCGCCCGGGAGAAACACCAACACGCTGCCCGCGAGACCGTCGTCGGCAAGCTGGCGAAGCGCCACGCTGACCTGTCCGGGAAGCGGTCGGTCGCTGGCCTTGGTGGCATGGGTGACGTCGACGGGAAAGGTGCGGCCTTCGCAATGCAGGGGGTCGCAGCCGAGAAACCGCGCGATGGGTTCCGGCGCGAGGGTTGCCGACATGACGCCGATGCGGAGGTCGCTGCGGGACTCGGACAGCCGCCGAAGGAGCGCCAACGCGACATCGGTGTGGATGTGACGCTCATGAAACTCGTCCAGGATGACCGTGGAGACGCCGCGGAGCGTCGGGTCATCGCGAAGCCGCCGGAGCAGAAGGCCCTCGGTGACGAAGCGGATCCGGGTGCTCTTGCTGACTTTGCTGTCGAAGCGGACCTGGTAGCCGCACGTCTGACCCACGGGCTCACCCAGCGTCGAAGCGACGCGCAGGGCGGCCATGCGGGCTGCGATGCGCCGCGGCTGAGCGACGAGGACTTCGCCGTCGTGCGTAATCCCGGACTCGTGCAGCATGACGGGGACACGGGTGGTCTTGCCGGCGCCAGGCTCGGCCTGAAGCACAAAGTGGCGGGTGCCTTCGAGGCCCGACAACAGGGCCCCGCGAATGCTCTCGATCGGAAGGATCATCCGGGGTGCTTGGCGAGCCAGTCGCGAGTTTCTTGCGCGTCGAGCTCGCCGTCGAGGCCGGCTTTCACGAACATCTGCAGGGCCTGCTCTGCCAGCTTGCGAGCCTTGGCCTGGCCGGCTGGGCTGGAGTCGGTCGCGAGGGTGGCCTTGCTCAGCGTCATCGTCAGACGACCCTGCTCGGCGGTGGCCAAGCCACTCTTTCGCACGTCGTTGAGGGCAGTCTGGGCCAGTGCCAGCGCTTCGTCGTTCTGATTGTTCAACAGCAGGACGCGGGCCAGCCCATGGCGGTTGAGCGCGATGCGTGGGGCGTCGGAATCGAGCTTGGGCTCCAGCACCTCGGCGATGGCGCGTCTGAGCGCGATGGCGGCGTCGTACTCGCCCAATCCGGTGAGGGCTTCGGCAAGGTTGCCTCGCGTTTCCAGGAACGCCGGGTCATCGGGCTTGAGGAACGTACGGTTGATCTCGATCGCCCGCTCGCTTTGTGCTTTGGACTCCTCGTACCGCTCCATGTCGAGGAACAGGACGCCGAGGTTGTTGTGCACCCCGGCAAGGTCCGAGTGTGCCGGGCCGTAGGCCTTCGTCCAGATTCGCTCGGCTTCTCGATAGACGTCCTCGGCCTCCTCCAGCCGATTCTGGCGACGCAAGGTCACCGCGATGTTGAGGTTGATACCGGCGACGCTCGGGTCGTCGGGTCCGTTGAGCTCGGTCCGAATGGCGAGCGCCTCTCGGAAGGAGCGCTCTCCCTCTTCGGCCTTGCCCTGCATGGTCTGGATGCGCCCCAGGGAGTTCACCGCGTTGGCGGTCTTCCCGTGCACCCTTCCTACGGCGGCCTGAACGATCTCGAGCCCTTGTCTTGCCTCGGCCTCCGCTTCCTCGAAGCGTCGAGCGTCGGTGAGGATTTCGGCCAGAACGGTCTTTCCCGAGCCGTACAGGACGTGCTCTGGACCGAGTGAACGCAAGCGAGAAGCGTCGGCGGAGCGGGCCTCGGCTTCGGCTTCGTCGAGTTGACCGCGCATCCGCAGAACGGCGGCGAGGTTGCCCTGGACGATCGAGATCTTGGGGTGGTCGGCTCCGAGAGAGGAGGTCAGCATGTCGATCGCGACGCGATACTCCGCCTCCGATTCCGGGAGCCTCCCCCGGGCGCGAAGGACGTTCGCCAAGTTGTTGTGCGCACCGGCGACCCGCTGGTCCCCAGGTTCCAGATCTTCGGTCAGCACGGCAAGCCCTTCGCGAACCTTGCGCTCGGCCGCCTCGAGCTGGCCGTCCTCAGCGAGCGCGAGGCCAATGGCGATCGCGACTTGGGCCTCGCGCTGGGGATCTCCCTTGGCTGCGCCCTCCGCGACTTCGCGCAGAGGCAAGACGTCGCCGGGCTGCTCGAGGGACTTGCCGACGGTGCTGATGAGCTCCGCGGCAGCGTCTGCGGTTCGATCAAAATCGTGGGATTCGACCGCCAGGCGCAGCGCGACGCGAAAGGCAGCGGCAGCGTCGGCGTGCTGGCCCCGAGCGAGCAGGAGCTTGGCCCGCTCCAGCTGGAACTCCCCGCGAACGGGTATGTACTCGACCTGGTCGACCTGCCGTTTTGCGCGGCCGAGCTTGGCTTCGGCGTCGTCGAACCGAGTGCCGAGTCTGTCGACTTTGGCCAGCTCGAGGGTGTCGCGGATGGATGCGACGGCTTCGGCTTCGGTGGTCGAGGGGGGGTCGGTACCGTCCTGGAGCGCCGCGATGTCGCCACACCGAGCGACCTCTGGCAGTTCGTCGAGCATGGTGTCGACGTTGCGGAGTACGTCGACATCGGCCCGCACCAAGAGGTCGACGACCGCTCCGAAAGCAATGCGGCCGCGGTCGAGACATCCGACGCGCAGATCTCGAAGGGCGGCGGAATGTTCCTTGCGGACGGTCGCTTCGCAGGCCGCGCGGTGGCCTTCGATCCAATCCGTGGCGTAGCGGTCGAGCCGCGTGTCGACGCGCTCCCACAGGGCAGGCGCGTAAACGACGTCGACGGCGGTGACGCCGGACTTCACGGCGTCACGGGCTTCTTCGCCCCACTCCTTGTGGAGCTGAAGCTCCGAGCCGCTGCACGGGCTCGGGGCGCTCGAGCGGGCAGCGTAGGCCGCACCGCCCGCCGCACTCATGAGGGCCACCACCGCGGCGCCTCGGATGATCTGTAAACGGCGACGTCGGGGGTCGCGTGACAGGGCCGTGAGG
>CAYGTG010000921.1:0-3832 GCA_964352485.1 uncultured Nannocystaceae bacterium
CATGCGGGAGTTTGTGCAACGCTTCGGACGCCTCGCGTTCCGACGCACGCTCGATTCCGACGAGCTCGACAGCTACACCGCGGTCGGACTGACGACCGCGGGAGACTTCGACGAGTTCTACGCGGGCGTCGAATCGACGCTTGCGGCCATGCTGCAAAGCCCCCTGTTTCTGTACCAAGTCGAGACGGGCGAGCCCAGCGTCGACCAGGACGGCCAGCGCCGGCTGCGTGGCACCGAGCTGGCGACCCGGGTGTCCTTCTTCCTCACCGGCGCCACGCCCGATGGTGCACTCCTCGATGCCGCAGAAGCGGGCGATCTCGACAACAACAGCGGCTTGCGCGAGTCCGCGTTTTCCTTGCTGGAGCGCGAAGAGGCTCGCGGGGCCCTGGGGACGTTTACCGAGGAGCTGCTCAAGCTTCACGAGTTGGACGGTCTGCCCAAGGACGCCGTCGCCTTCCCCACCTACGACGCCGAGCTCGCGGAAGCGATGCACGAAGAGACCCGGCTGTTCATCGAGCACGTCGGCTTCGAGGGCGGCGACTTCTCGGAGATGTTCGATGCGGACTACACGTTCGTCAACGACGTGCTCGCGGCCCACTATGGGATCCCGGGCGAGTTTGGCGAGGAATTCGTGCAGGTCACGCTTCCGCCGGACCAAAAACGCGGCGGCATCTTGGGCCATGCCAGCGTCCTCTCGGTGCTCGCCCACGTGTCGAGCAGCTCCCCCACGCACCGCGGCAAGTTTGTGCGCGAGACGCTGCTGTGCACCACGATCCCTGCACCGCCGCCGGGTGTCTCCACCGAGCTCCCCGTCGGTGATGGCACCGAGACCCTTCGCGAGCGGCTCGAGGTCCACATGACCGACCCATCGTGTGCAGGCTGCCACGTCCTGATGGACCCGATCGGCTTCGCGCTCGAGAGCTACGACGGCGTCGGGGCGTTCCGAACGGTGGACAACGACAAGCCGATCGACGACGCCAGCGAACTCGACGGGACCCCGGTCTCGGGTGCCGCGGAAGTCGGCGCCGTGCTTCGAGAGAACGAGGCTGCCCACGCCTGCCTCGTCCGCAACCTGTACCGCCACGCCACCGGACACATCGAGACCGACAGCGAGCTCGACGCCCTTCAAGACGTCACCACCGCCTACATCGATAGCGGCTACGACCTGCAGACCGCGCTGGTCGAGATCGTCGGCAGCCCAGCCTTCCGCCTCGTTGGGGAGCCCCTGTAGCTCTACCTGTAGCTCTAAGGAACACGACTGATGAAACCGTTTCGACTTCATCGACGCACCATGCTCCGAGGCGCTCTCGGAGGCTCCGCTGTTGCGCTCGGCCTCCCGGTTCTGGAGGCCATGCTGGGCGGCAACGGCAACGCGTACGCGGACGGGTCGGACCTCCCGTGCCGCATGGTCACCTGGTTCTTCGGCAACGGCTGCGCGGTCGCCGATGTAAACAACACCGGGGCCGGCATTCGCTTTGCGCCCGGCGAGACCGGGCCCGGCTTCACGCCCACGCCCCAGCTTCAGCCCCTCGCCGACCGCGGCGTGCTGGAGTACTGCTCGGTACTCAGCGGCTTCGACATCGCCGCGGCCGCGCAGCACCGGCGGGGTCACCACGACGGCGTGGCCGGGTTCTTCTCTGGCTACCCGTTCGTCGAGCTGCCCCCCAACGGGGCCAACTACGCCTCGAAGTTCGGCGGCCCATCGATCGACCAGGTCGCCGCCGAGCGCCTCGCGGGGCAGACGGTCATCCCGTCGATCCAAATGGCGATCTCCAAGCGCATCGTCGGCGGCGAGGGCCCCACGCTGCAATATCTCTCGCACCAAGGGCCGGACCAACCGCTCGCCCCCTACTTCGACCCACGCGAAGCCTGGGACAAGCTGTTCGGCACCTTCACCGTGCCCGACGACCCCGCCAAGCCCGCGCGGCTCTCCGCGCTCGATGCCGTGCGCGAGGACGTGCAGCGGCTTCAGATGCGGGTCGGGGCCAACGACCGCATGCGGCTCGAGTCACACCTCGACGCCGTCGCTCAGCTCCGCGGCCAGATCGACGCGCTCGCCCCCGTGTGCACGCTCCCCCCGCAGACGCCGCAGACCAACGACGACGTCGAGGGCCAGGAGCAGATCGAAGCGGTCAACGCCGTGATGAGCGAGCTGCTCGCCATCGCATTCGCCTGCGACATCACCCGCGTCGGAAGCATCCAGTTCACCGGTTCGGTCGGCTACACCGTGTTCAACAACCTCGGCCTCACGCGGGGACACCACGACCTCACCCACGACGCCGCCGAGAACGAGGCCATCGACCAGGCGACGATCTTCACGATCGACCAGTTCGGGGTTCTGCTCGCGGCCCTGCGAGACATGCCCGAGGGCGATGGGAACGTACTCGACAACAGCTGCATCCTGCTGGGCAGCGACGCCGCGGCCGGCCTGACCCACTCGGTGTTCGACCAGCCGTGCATCGTCGCCGGTGGCGGCGGCGGCATGCTCACCCACCCGGGCGTGCACTACCGGTCCGACACCGGCGAGAACGCCTCGGACATCCTGTTGTCGTGCCTGCAGACCGTGGACCCCACCGCCACCGAGGCCGGCGGGGGAATCGGCGCGTCCACGACGCCGTGCACCGCCATCTTGGGGTGATCACCCTACTTCGAAAACTTGAGGTCTTGGACGGGCAGGAAGTATCGGTGACGCGTTGTCCGAGTCGTGACCGGCTCGGGGAACGTCCACGATGAGGCCGCGTCAACGATGCACTTCGAGGTCCGCGGATCTACAGTGCTCTCGGCGATCTCGACGGTCGTGACCCTGCCGTTTGCGTCCGAGGTCACATCGAGATCGATCTTGCCCTTGATCCCCTCAGGCTCGCAGGCCCGCACGTCCTCGAAGTTCGCATCCATGTAGAGGTGCAATCGGAGCTCGAGCTGCTCAGCGCTGCGCAAGGGCGCCATTCGGACACCCATGCGGACGGTGCGTTCGAATGCGACCAACGGTGCGGGTCCTTCGTACGCGTACATCGATTGTTCTGCACACTCGATGATCTCCGGATTGGAGCTTGAGGAGTCGAGAACCTCGGCATGAGAGACGATCGTCCCGAGGTCCGGTGCGCCAACCTCGGTGAGCTTCAGGCTGAACTCTGCTGGCTGATCATCAATGTCGCGGACGCAGGCCCTCACGAGCCTCGCATACTCTTCGCGAGTGTCCGTCTCGCTGGGCGCCGGTCCACTCGGGTGGGTGCCCTGCAATCGCCGTTCGACCGCCGCCTTGGTCTTCAGCCAGTGCAGACGTCGGCCCTCGAGCGGCCGAAGATACTGCTGGGGCGCAGGCACATCCGAGTCCGGCTTGGCTGCAGCAGGCACCGCGGCGACGCTCGAGGATTGAGTCGCGTCCAGGGCGAGCTCGGGTTGCACGTTGGTCTCGTCTGGAAGACCGACATACGCGATGGCAGCACCGCTCCCGGCGAGCGTGATGAAGAGAGTGGTTTTCAGCATGGTGTTTGTCCCTCGTCCGGTGGATCGCGGGGCCTGTGCCCCCGCCGCGGGACCCACCATGGGCACCGCAGCAATGGCGGCACACCACGCGTCGCGACCATCGCAACGTTCGTCGAGTCGTTCACGCAGCTTCACCAACAGACGATGAAGCCGTGAACGTACGGTGCCCGCCGGAAGCGACAGCGCGTCGGCGATCTCCGCCGCGCGCTGGCCCTCCAGGAATCGACGGACGATGAGTTGTTGGTCTTCCGCCGGCAGCCGCGCCAACTCTTCAGTCAGCCGGCCGAGCACTCGAACCCGAGCCACCGCGACATCGGGCGTCACCGCTGGGTCCTGCGGATGGAGC
>CAYGTG010000922.1:0-3826 GCA_964352485.1 uncultured Nannocystaceae bacterium
GTGTTGATCGGGTGCAGCAGCCCATGGGACTTGCCGGTTCCCCATCGAATTGCCATCTGCAGGCTCTTGCGCGGGAAACCCTTGCTGATGAGCGTGGCGATCGCCTGGTCGACCGAAGGTCCCTGCGCATAGCCATCACCGCCCTGGGGCGTCCCGCACAGCCACGCAATGATGCCCGACTGGTGCTGCTCGCCAATAGCGCTGCGCATTGCGAGTCCGTCCATCACCAGCAGCTTGTCGCGAACCGGCTGCAGCGGCGCGAGGATGGAGCTGAGCGTGAAGTCGTCCTCGGTGCCGGTGGGGCGCCAGCGGTTCTCGCCTTGGCCGTCGTCGGTCACGTTGCCGCCGGGCGTATAGACGGTGACGAAGCGCTTGGCGCAGCCTTCCTTGGCGTGGGCGGTCCGAGGGATCCCCATGATCTCCAGCCAGGGCAGGGCGATGGCGAGCCCACCGGCACCTTGCATCACGGCACGACGAGAGAGTTTGGTCGTCATCGCTATTGTCCCTCCTGTCCGTCTTGGGGAACCATGTAGAGGAAATCGTCGGTTTGCGTGAGGTCGATGAGCAGCTGCTGGACGTCGTGGCCCGAGGCATCGAACTGATCGATGAGCTGCTGCTGGGTGCAGGCGTCGGCTTCGGTCGCTGTGCGTCCGTACGCGAAGTTCGACCAATGGGTCACGAAGCAGGCGTGGGTCGCATCCGAGGCTGCGATGCCCTCGATCAGCTCCAGCGGCCCGGCCACGTCCCCGAACCCAGGCAGGGCCCCGCTGGCGTCGATGGCGACGCCGTTTTCTTCATCCCTCCAAAGCCCGACAGCGTTGAAGTTCTCGAACGTGAGCCCCAGCGGGTCCATGAATGCGTGGCAGCCCGCGCAGGCCGAGTCCTCGCTGTGCTTGGAGAACCGCTCCCGGGCCGTGGCTCCCGAGTCGGGGTCGGGCGGCTTGACCTCCTCGGCGACGTCGCCGGTGGGGAGCGGAATGTCGGTGCACATCAGCGCGCGGGTGATGAAGGCGCCGCGGGTGACCGGGTTCGTCTCGTTGGAGTGGATCGTCCCGGCCAGCATGCCCGCCTGGGTCAGCAAGCCCAGGCGCTGCGTGGGGTCGTGCTCGACCCGCACGAAGGCGTCCCCGGTGACGCCGTCGAGGCCATAGAAGGCCGCGAGCGTCTCGTTGACGAAGGTGTACGGGGCGGTCAGCGCAGCGTCCCAGGTTCCCGGACCCTCGAAGATCTCGTGGGCGAGGAAGGTCTGAACCTCCTCGCGCATGGCGGCGCCGACCTGGGCGTCGTAGCTCGGATAGCGATCGGGGTCGCGTTCGAGGTACTGCAGGCCGCTGATCGGCAGCGCGTTGTCGAAGAAGAACCGAACGACCGCGCGTGCCTGCGGGTCGGCCAACATACGCTCGGCGTGCTCGAGCACCTGGGCCCCCGAGACGAGCGCGTCGTCGTCGGCGGCCTGACGGAGCGCGTCATCGGGCATCGTTCCCCACAGAAAGTACGACAGTCGGCTCGCCATCTCGTGGCTGGTGGGTCGCCGGCGTCCCTGCGCGTCGATGAATCCGTGCTCGACGCGATACAGAAAGTCGGGCGACTGAAGGAGGACCTCGACCACGCCCGCAGCGCTGGTGGCAAAGTCGGCGTCGGCCCGAAGCATCTGTTCGAACCCGGCCAGCGCATCGACTTCTTCGTCCTTAAGCGGACGGCGGTACGTCCGCGCGCCGAACGTTTCGATGAAGCTGAGCGCGCACGCGTCGGTCGCCGCGGCATCTTGTGGGTCGAGGTCGCTCGAACAGGGCGCGATGCGAGCGAGGGCCTGCGGGGTTGATGTGGCTTCGATCGCAAGGGCCTCGGCCGCGACGTTGTACTGCTCGGCGAGCAGACTCGAGACCGACTGCGCGGCGGCGTCGTTCCCAAACCCATTGGCCAGCTCCTCGCTGGGGAACCCGTCCGCCGGAAAACTCTCGGTGCCCAGCAGGTCCCGGACCGTGTTGTTGTATTCGAACCGGGTCAGGCGCCGCAGGGTCGCGCCGCCATCGTGTTCTTCGAGGCACGTGGGCACTTCGGACCCGCCGCTGTCCTCGCCGGAGTCGTCCGCGCCGGAGTCTGTGCCCTGCGCGCCGGTCGATCCACCCGCCGCGGAGATCTGAGCGCCCTCGTAACACCCGCCTGCAAGAGCCACCGACAGGCAGGCCGCGAGCCTCCCGCGCTGGCGTCGCCTGTTGACGAATTCCCCCCGCACCACCCCAAGGTCACATTTTCGGGGCTTGCGTCCGCTGGTTTCTGCGGAAAAAGCGGACCGATGTAGACCGCGTGGGCTGGCTTTCGCTCGTTCCATCGGCTGTCCCGTGGGCCAGCGGAAGCCGGTGAGAGCGACTTCATGTAGCCTCTGCGGCCGATGTTGCGACTCCCCCCCGATCGCGCCGCCGAGCGCGTCGCTGAAGCGCTGGTCGGTGGGCAGCCCATGCGGCTGCTTGGAGCGGACGGCCCCGTGCGAGCGTTGTGCCTGGCCCGTGCTGCCCGGCACGCTTTGGGCGATGCGCCCGTTGTGATGTTGGCGCCCGACGATGTGACCGGCCGAGCGATCGTCAAAGACGCCGCGTTCTTCTTGGGGATGGCCAGCGACGACCGACACCAAGACGGCGAGATCCTCTACATCCCGGAGCTCGACGTCTCGCCGTATGCGGACGTCTCGGCCGATCCACGGGTGGTCGGTGCGAGGCTCGCGGCCCTGGGCCGGTTGCTGGGAGACGAGCCGCCGAAGCTGGTGGTCACCAGCGTCCGGTCGCTGGTTCGGCGGGTGATCCCCAAGGATGCCTTCGCGCGGATTCGCCAGCAGTGGGCGACGCACGATGAACTCGACCGAGACGTCGCCGCCGGTGCGCTGTTGGCCGCCGGATACACCCGGGTCGACGTCGTTGAAGATCCGGGCACGTTCGCCGTGCGCGGCGGGGTCATGGATGTGTTCGTTCCCCGCTATCACTTTCCCCTGCGCATCGAGTGGTTCGGGGACGAGATCGAGCGCATGCGGATGTTCGATGCGGATACGCAGCGGAGCCTGCGGGACGTGGAATCCGTGACGATCGACCCGGTGCGGGAGACGATCGTCACCCGGAGCGGAGACGTCCGCGGCGCGATTCTCGAGATCGCCGACCACGTGACGGCACCTTCGAGCAAGACCCGGTTGGTCTGTGACAACGTCGAACGAGGCGTCGACTTCTTCGGCATCGACGCGCTCGCGCCAGCCTTTCATGACCGAATGGACCCGTTGTGGACGTACCTGCAGGGGGCGGCCTGGTTTGTGGAGGACCGCTCGGCGTTGGTGGGGGTGGCCGACAAGCAGGCACAGACGCACTGCGAGGCCTACGAACGGGCGCGGGCCAACCACCACCTGGCCGCCGACGTCGACGCCTTCTTCGTGCCGCCCGAGTCGCTCGCGGAGATGCTCGCAGCCCAGCCGGTCGTGGCGTCTCGGGTCGAGACCGCCGGCGATGGTTCGGATGACCGTCCGTGCATCACGGTCGCCTCGGAACGCTCGGCGCGGCTGCGGCTGGAGCTGGAATCGGCCCGGGGACGCAAGGACGGTGAGATCCTGCGCCCGGTCGTCGAACACATCCGCCGGCACACCCGCGGACCGGACGACGACACGCCAGGCCCGGCGTGGAGGGTCATCCTCTCCGCCCCCAACGTCACGCACGCCGAGCGTCTGACCAGCCTGCTGCGCGGCTACGGGCTGCCGATGGAGCCTCCCCGAGGGCCCGAAGGACATCTGCTGGCCGTCAGCGCCACCGATCAGCTGCGTTCGACCGTGCAGGTCGTCGCCGGAGAACTC
>CAYGTG010000923.1:0-3824 GCA_964352485.1 uncultured Nannocystaceae bacterium
CCGCTCCTCGTCGTGACGGGCCATCATTCCGCTGGGACCGGTCGTCTCAAAAACGGCAACCTTGGCGAGTTCCTCGAGCTTGCGAGCGTCGCGTGAGGCCAGCTTACGCAGCAGCTGGTTTCGCGCGACCCCGAACAAGTACGCTCGAAAGTTTCGAATTCGGTCCGTCGTCTCGGCCGCCTCGAGGCATCCCAAGAACGTCTGCTGCACCAGATCGTCGACCCCTTCGTTCACCTTGTTGCGAAAGAAGACGTAGATGCTCGGGAAGTGGCGCTGAAACAGCTCGGTCCCGGCGGCATCGTCACCCGCCTGCCAGGATCTCAGCAGTTCGATTTCGTCAGGTTCACCGGACATCGCCGTGGACTTCGAGCCATCGTACCAGGGGGTGCCCCTGCAAGCCCTCTCGGTCCTGCGGGCGAAGCACTGACTCGGCCTCTCGCGCCACGGACAGCGCCCGCGTCGGATCCTGCTCTTCGAGGGAGACGGCGAGGCCGAACCATATTCGCCACGATTCGACCGGCGGTCGCTCGGTATCACCAAAGCGTGCAAGGGCGCGCTCGAAGGTCCTCTTCGCAGCACGCCGATCCCCAAGGGCCAGCTCACCCTCGCCCTTGAGGACCAAGATCTCGAACGACTCGAACGCCCCTGCACCTGCGCGCTCGGTGTGCGCAAGAGCCTCCGAGAAGCGCGTGATGGCACGGTCATGTCGGCCGGCAAGACTGTGGGCCGCCCCCGAGGCGATCAGCAGGGGCACGCGCGCGGCGGGATCGGCCTCAACCCCATCGAGCGCGAGCGCGGTCGAGATTTCGCCGGCCTCTTGCCTTCGCCCGAGTTCCGCGAGCACCAGGACCCGGCGTGCTCCAAGGACGATCGACTCGGGGTGCGTTGCTCCGAACGCCTCGGTCAGGATCTCGTGGGCTTCCGTCCACAGCTCGATCGCGGCGTCGGATCGTCCCAAGGAGGCATGCAGCGCCCCCAGCTCGGCGGCGGCCCGAGCCCGCGGGGGAGTCGGCGCCCGAAGGATCTCCAGCGAGCGTTCGAACCACCTGACCGCCTCTTCATATCGACCCAGACGTGCTGCCACTCGACCGAGGTTGTTTGCAACGACACCGGCCGAGCCGTGATGTGGGCTCAGGCTTTGTTCGATCTCCCAGGCTCGCCCGAAGTGATCGAAGGCTTTGTCGAGGCGGCCATGTTGTTCCTCGAGCACCCCCAAGTTGTTGTTGACGTCGGCAACGTAGGAGGGCCGAGTATCGTCCACGGCTTCCTCGAGCCTGAGCCCCTCTTGCCAAGCTTCTCGCGCCCGCGCGGGCTCCTCGGCCTTGAACCACAAATGTCCACGAACGAGCAGTCGGTAGCGCTGGGTGAATGCGTCGGAGGAGAGGCCTTCCGCGCGCGCGTCGGCGATGTCCAGGACGGCGAGGCCAGCCCTCGGTTCCCCGCCCCAAGCACCGATCGCATAGGCGAGCTTGGCCATGCACTCGATCGCCAGTTCTGAATCACCCGCCCCCTCCGCCGCCACGATCGCCTCGTGAAGCGTGCGCTCGGCTTTCTCGAACTCGCCCATGCCCCCGAGGCTCATTCCCAGGTGCAGCAACGCGTGCGCCAGCGGCCCTTTCTCTTCGAGCGAGCGGGCTTGGACGACCGCAGCCGTCGCAACCTCGACCGCTTCGGCCTGTCTCCCGGCCAAAAGCAAGCCGCGGGCTCTCGCGATGTCGGACTCCATGGCGAGGATCACTTCGCGCGCCGACAGGCGTGGTGGCGTTGGGAGCGAAACCGGTCGTTCGACGCAGGTTGAGACCCGGGGCAGGCTACGCACCGCCACATACGCGCGGCCAACGAGCGCCTCATCCGCCTCGGCAAAGAGCTGAACCATGCCACCCCACCGTCCGAGCGCGCGTTGTAGACAGAACGTCGCAGCATCGGCGCGCTCTTCGGACAACGTCCCGGCGTTCCGCTGCCCGCAGACCGTCAGGTTTGCCTCCGACCACGCCATTGCGTAGTCGTCAAACGCGGAGACGACGACCTTGTTGGCCTCGGTTGCGTAGGGATTCCCGCTACCCGCGAAGCTGCCTGCGATCGCTTGCTTAGCTTCCACGCTCCAAACCGTTGCCACGATCGGTGACGGGTCGGGGCAGCTCGGCGTGCGTAGCCATTGGTACCACGCGATGGAGCCGAGACCGGCAACTGCAAGCAGGCCGGCCACGATGGAGATCGGTCGGAGCCTCGCGCGCTGCAGTTCGCGGCACACGTCATCCATCGAAGCATGGCGCTCCTGGGGAGACGGGGCCAAGCCGGTCGCCACCAGGCGATCCAACCACCGTGGGATGGACGCCCGTGGGCGGCGCTCGAACGAACCAGCCAGCTTTGCCGACTCGAGTTCGCGGATCGTGGGCTGGGGAAACGGCAGCGCTCCGTAGAGCCCGGCGTACAGCGCCGCGCAGAAGCTGTACTGGTCCGAGCGCGCGTCGAGGGAGGCCCCGGTGTGTTGCTCGGGTGACATGAACGCCGGCGTTCCAACCACGTGCCCATGTTCCGTGAGTTGGACCGAACGGCTGTCGCTCGAAGCGAGCTCGCGTATCTGTTCTTGCTCGACCTCGTCGCCGTCCTCGAGGTAGACGGGGCCGCTCTGCGGCGAGCTGGCGGTCCGAGCCAGCCCGAAGTCGACGACCCGAACCCTTCCGGCCGGACCGATGATCACGTTCGAGGGCTTGAAGTCGCGGTGGATGATCCCGACCTTGTGAGCCGCCGCAAGGCCACGAGCCGCCGCCGAGAAGACCGTCACAACCTCTCGCCAACCGCGGGATTCCTCCGCCAACCACGCCCTGAGATTTTGGCCCGGCGCGTACTCCATCACCACGTAGACGCCTTCGGATGGCGCGGCATCGGGTCGTACAACAGAGGAGAGTTCGCTCAAATCATAGGTCCCGACGTCGTGAACGGGGATGACGTTGGGGTGGTCGAGCTTGGCCAAGGACTGCGCCTCTCGCAGGAGCCGTCGCTGACCACCGTGCCCCGTGCCTGGCGGTAGCAGCTTGACGGCCACCTTGCGATCGAGCTCTGGGTCATAGGCGGCGAAGACGCTGCCTTCGCCGCCGCGGGCAATCTCGCGAAGCAGAACGTACCGCGAGACGGCGATGGGACTCGATTTTCCCCGCCCGAACAGCCGCTCCTCGACGGAACGCCCGACCCGCAGCAACTCTACGTCGTCGCGCGGAGGCGCGAGCGCGATGAGCCGCTCGTCCTCGTCGAGGGGGTCCGACACCCGGCGAGTATAGATGCCTGGGACCGCGGGGTCGCCAAGCTCATCCTTCGGGCGCGATCGACTCGCAGGTCTCGGCGATGACCTGTGCGAGTGCGCCCCCGAGCGCATCGGCGTATTGAGGCGTGGCTCCGCCCTCGTAGAGTTCCTGACAGGTCACCGGGGGCGAGACGAGGTTGCAGTGGGTTTCGTCGCCGTCGTCACAGTCGTCGAAGCAGTCGTCCAGCTCGGGACCGATGTCGGCGATCACCGGCTCTTTCCCGAACGAAGCCAGCAGTGGATAGAGGCGATTGTCGGGGGCTTCGGCCAGGCACGGACGCATGACGCCGCCGGTGACGACGCACATGCCCCCGCCGCATCCTTGCTTCGCCTCGACGATGATGTCGTGGTAGACGCTGACGTCCTCAGGCGAGTTGCCGACCTCGTCGGTCAGGGCGAAGATCGCGAGCACGGCCCCTTCGTCTCGCAAGAACCCGACGTTGGCCGCAGCATTCGCCGGATGAAAGGGGAACGCGGCACCCGCGGCGACGAGGACAAACACCACCGAGGTCACGAGCCCGGT
>CAYGTG010000924.1:0-3821 GCA_964352485.1 uncultured Nannocystaceae bacterium
CGCGGCCGAGCTCCTCAGCGACGTGATAGGGGCCAAGGGCGGCGAGTTCGCGGGGCGGTGCGCTGCGGTAGGTCGCGCCAACCACGGCACTGCAGTCTGCGCAACCGGCAAGGTGCTCCTCGACTGCGGCGCGCCTTGCCGCGCCCAGCAGTCCCTCGGCGAAGGCGAGAAGCTGGTCGTCGCTCGGGCAGGTGTGTGCCACCATCGACAAGGTGGACACAGTAGCGCGGCCTGCGGCTCCACTGGTGCGAAGCGTCTGTCTGCTGCTTCAGAGCGCTAGTGAACCCGCTTTTATCGCGGCGCTGGAGACATTGGTCGCAGAGGCGATGCAAGTCCACCGCGACTTTGCTCCGGACGCCGAGGCGCTCGCCCAGCAGCTCACCGCGTGTCTCGACGGACACGAACGCGATGCGTGGGCCGACCGCCTCGGTGCGCTGAACGCAGCCGACGTCTGGCTGTGTGCATCGCTGACCCAGGGCGAAGCCAAGGCGGTTCGGGTCTTCGAACGACGGCTTGGCCCAGAGATCCGCCACGCGCTCGGACGGTTTTCGCTCTCGGATGACCAACGCGGAGAACTCGAGCAGCGGGTCCGGGTTCGGCTCTTGGTGCCCAGCGAGGACGGGCCTCCTCGAATCGGCTTGTACCGAGGCTGGGGGAGCTTGGAGGGCTGGACGCGCACGATCACCGCGAGGCTCACGCTCAACCTCATCCGAGATCGCAAAGGCACGCAACCCCTCGACCGCGCGCCCGAGCTCATCGGGGCCAGTCCCGAGTTCGCGGCGCTGAGAGCCTCCCGGCGCGAGTTGTTCATGCAGGCGCTGCGACAGGCATTCCAGTCGCTCGGACATCGAGAGCGCGCGCTGCTGCGCCTTCGCTACCTCGATGGGGTCCAGGCCAACGCCCTGGCCGTCTCGTACGACGTACACGAATCGACGATGTCTCGCTGGCTCGCGAACGCTCGCACCGAGCTTCAGGCGCGGTTCGACTCAGAGGCCAGGGCCCTGGTCACAGATGAGGTCGCCGTGGCCGAGCTTCTCGGCGCGATGCAAAGCCGGTTTGGCCAGAGCCTGCAGCAGCTGTTCGTCTCCGAGCTCGCCGACTCTACCCAGGCTTGAGCACGCGGTAGGCTCTCGCGCGTGGAGGGCCCAACCCCGGATCAAGTCGAAACGGTCGCCTCGGCGCTGTCGCTGCGAGCCAAGCAAGTGCAGGCCGTGGCCGACCTGCTCGCCGGCGGCGCAACCATCCCGTTCATCGCCCGCTACCGCAAGGAGGCCACCGGGTCGTTGGACGAGGTCGCGGTCGCGGCGATTCGGGATCAGCTTGCAACGCTCGCCGAGTTCGACAAGCGTCGTGCAGCGATCGTCGCGTCGCTCAAGGAGCGCAACCTTCTGTCCCCCCAGCTCGCGCAGCGGATTGCGACTGCGCGGGTTCGGGCCGAACTCGAGGACCTCTACCTTCCGTTCCGCCCCCGACGAAAGACCCGAGCGAGCGCGGCGCGGGAGCGCGGGCTGCAGCCGTTGGCCGACGCCATCATGGCTGAGGACGGCGGCCGCATCGACGCCCGTGCCTTCGTCGATTCTACGCGTGGAGTCGAGGACGCCGAGGCGGCGCTCGCGGGTGCTCGGGACATCATCGCCGAACGCATCAACGAAGACGCCGCGGCACGAGGCGAGCTGCGCAGCTTGTTCACCCAGCACGCCCGGCTTGCCGCTCGCGTGATCAAGTCGAAGCAAAAGGACGCGGCGAAGTATCGGGACTACTTCGACTGGGGCGAGCCCTTGCACCGCGCGCCCTCGCATCGCGTGCTTGCCGTCCTGCGCGGGAGCGCCGAGGGGTTCTTGACGGTCACCGCGCGGCCCGACGAAGAACAAGCGCTGCGTCGCCTGCGCCACCGGTTCGCCACCGGCCACAGCTTTGCCAGCAAGCAACGCTCGCTCGCGGTGACCGACGCCTACAAGCGGCTGCTGAGGCCCTCCCTTGAGAAAGAAGCGATCGCGACGGCGAAACAACGGGCAGACCGCGAGGCCACCGACGTGTTCGCCAACAACCTGCGCGAGATTCTGATGGCGCCCCCGCTCGGACCCAAGCCCGTGCTGGCGATCGACCCGGGCTTTCGCAGCGGCTGCAAATGCGCGGTGCTGGGTTCGTACGGCGCGTTGTTGGACCACATGACGATCTTCCCGCACACCGGCGGCGCCCAAGGCAAGGCGGCTGGGGCAGCGGTCCGTGATGCCTGCGCCCGGCATGGGCTCGAAGCGATCGCCATCGGCAACGGAACCGCGGGCCGCGAGACCGAGGCGTTTGTGGAGACGCTCGGGCTGGACATCCCGATCATCGCCGTGGACGAGAGCGGCGCATCGATCTACAGCGCGAGCGCAGTGGCACGCGAGGAGTTTCCCGACCTCGACCTGACCGTCCGCGGCGCCATCTCGATCGGGCGTCGCCTGCAGGATCCGCTGGCCGAACTCGTCAAGCTGGACCCGAAGTCGATCGGCGTCGGTCAGTACCAGCACGACGTGGATCCGGGTGTCCTGGCCGCGAGTCTGTCGGACACCATCGAGCGCGCGGTCAATGCCGTGGGTGTCGAGCTCAACACCGCCAGCGGGGAGCTGCTGGCGCATGTGGCGGGGCTGGGTGCCAAGCTCGGGTCCGCGATCGTCAAGTACCGCGCGGCGAACGGGCCCTTTCGCGACCGCGCCTCGTTGACCGCCGTGCCCCGGCTTGGCGCTCGTGCATTCCAGCAGGCGGCTGGATTCTTACGGGTGCGCGACGCAGCGCATCCCCTGGACGCAAGCGCGGTGCACCCCGAACGCTACGCACTGGTCCAGCGCATCGCCGAAGACCAAGGGTGCACCGTGCGAGAGCTACTGCGGGATCCCAAGCGACGGGAGGCGATCGACATCAACGCCTACGCAAGCCAGGACGTCGGAGCACCGACTCTGCAGGACATCGTGGCTGAACTCGGCAAGCCCGGTCGCGACCCACGCCCTGCCTTCGAGGTGTTCCGCTTCGCCGATGTGCACGACATCAAGGACCTCCAGCCCGGCATGGTGCTGCCAGGGATCGTCACCAACGTCACCAGCTTCGGCGCCTTCGTGGACATCGGGGTCCACGAAGACGGCTTGGTGCACGTCTCTCAACTCGCCGACCGGTTCGTCCGAGATCCGGCCGAGGTCGTTCGGGTTCGACAACACGTGCAGGTCACGGTGACCGGAGTCGACCTCGACCGAAAGCGCGTCGCGCTGTCGATGCGCAGCGACGCCAACGCCACGTCGCGACCCGCGTGAACGAGGCGCGCGACGGGCTTGGGCCCCGTTTTCGCCCAGGAGCTAGGCGCAGGAGCAGACTTCGCAGCCGTCTTCGCCGGTCGCGAAGCCGTTTTCGCAGAACAACTCGCACAGCACCGGCTCACAGTTGGCTGGCGGCGCGCAGGAGCACACCGCACAACCGTCCTCGCCCGTCGCAAAGCCGTTCTCGCAGAACAACTCGCAAAGCACCGGCTCGCACTGCGGCTCCTCGACGATACACAGGCCGCCGCAGTCCGCTCCGCCGAGGTCAGGGTCGCACGCAGAGTCGGGGTTGGAGACGCAGACCTGTCCCTCGGGGCAGGGGATGTTTCCGATACCGCCGCAGAACTGCCCCGGAGGGGGTGCACACGAGCAGACCGCGCAGCCGTCCGCGTTTTCGGCGAAGCCGTACTCGCAGAACAGCTCGCACAGCACCGGCTCACACTCGACCGGCTCGGACACACACAGGCCGCCGCAGTCCGCTCCGCCGAGGTCAGGGTCGCGGGTCGAATCGGGGTTCGCGACGCAGACCTC
>CAYGTG010000925.1:0-3799 GCA_964352485.1 uncultured Nannocystaceae bacterium
TCTTTTCACTGGCCGCCGCTGTGGCAGTTCCCCGGCAAGCCGTCCGCGTGGACGCTCTCGAGCACATCCCAAGCCCACCGCCCACCCACGCCAATGCTGAGCGTGAGCCGAACGTCGAGCGGGACGTCGGCGAACTCGACGACGAGGTGGTAGGACGAACCGGCAACCGCGTCAGCCAGTGCCGCTTCGGCCTCGTAGGAACCATCATCCGCCCGCATTCGGTACCGAACCGCACTGTCAGCTGTCGACGCTGGGTTGGTCGCGCCGACCAGCAGCCGCAGAGTCTTGCTCAGCGGCCACGGAGCAAACGAAAAGGCTCCGCTCCCAGGGTCGCTAACGCGGAACACCGGATGAGCCTCGAAGCTTGGTCGGCCGTCGGCCGGGTCAACGGGAAGCCCGCTTTTCCACACGACCTGCGCGACCCCTCGTGCGACCTCCCCGACCAAGACCTTGCTTCGAGAGTTCTGGAGCAAGCCCTGCTCAACTGGGGATGAGCCGCGTACGCGGGTCTGTGCCTCAAACACCTCGAACTCGACCGCTGCGCCATCGGGCAAGTGGGTCAGCGCCGTCAGCAAGTAGCGGTCTTCGAACAGCCACATCCACCGGGGGTCGTAGAACGCCGCCGCTTGCACCGCGTGCTCCGCAACATGTTCGCGGTACCACATGCATCGTTGCGTGTTCTCGTCGACGACCGCACATCGCAGTTCGTCTCCCTCCGTGCACGGCGCGCTGCCGTGGTGCTCGGGCGCGGTGGGATAGCCGAGCACGGTGAGCCGGCGGTTGTGCGCGTCCTGTGTCGTGGAGAGGGCGTTGAACTCCGAACAACCATTCGCCGGATGTGTCGGATGCTGGCTCGCTTCAGGTATCCCGGCCCCGTGGGCGTGAACGAACGCCTCAAACAGGGCTGCGCGGACCAACTCGTTCCACCCACCGTCCTCGTCGAGTTGCAGCGCCGGTGTGTGGCCATGACGGCGGTGATACGCCGCAGCGTTGTAGCGCTGCTGGAAGACTGCGATCGCCGACTCGGTTCGAATCTCGGCCTGCCCATCGACCGGACCCGGGTCGCACGAGAGCATGCGGAGCATCGACTGCGTTTCGAGCACGTCCCAACCCTCCTCGTCAGCGACGGCGATGAGGAGCTCGGGGTCGCTAAGCAGTAGTGCGCGCCCAACTCGCGCTCGACGATCCGAGAGCAGCTTGTTTCCGGCGTCATCTCCAGATGCGCTGGCGTGGGCGAAGATCTGGAAGCTCGTGGCGGCCGTGGTCGGGAAGTTGGTCTCGTGCTCCGTGAACGGCGTACCGGGTTTGGCAAGTTCCCAGAACACGGCGAGCGTCGCAGGAAGCGGAAAGGAGGAGTTGTTCGGAAATCCGCCCGCGCCCTGAGCCCATGGTGCGACTCGATGGGGACGCACGAGGACGACCTTGTTGTCGCGTCCGACTTCGAGCGGCAGCGCCTTGGGACTGCGCAACCCCTGCCGGGTGTACTCGAGCGTGTCCATCGGGACGAGAATCTCGTGAGGCGTTTCGGACATGGTGCTCAGGGTTCGGTGCGGCGGTATGGGGTGCTGCCGTCGGCGTCATGCAGGGCAAGCCAAGCACGGGCGGCCTTGCGGAGGTGGTACTCGGCGAAGATTGCGTTGATGTGATCTGCGAGCGCGTCTTGTTCTTCGAAGTCGTCTTGGCCCCCACGCAGCGCAATCTCGTCCTCGGTGCGGTGGCCGATGACGACGAAGGGGATCGGGGCTTCGGTGGGGTCGCCGGGCTCCTTCTGCAGGATTCGCTCAACACGGTTTTCACGGCGGGGAGCGACCAGGTCGTCGAAGGATAGTTGGCGGTCTCCGAGGACGAAGGTTCCCGTGCTGCTGAGGATATGGAGTCGCTTGGCGTCGAAGAACAAAGAAGTCTCGAGGGCCAATCCGGTGAAGATCGCCGTCCCCCATACCGCATAACAAATCATAAAGCCCAAGACCACGTCATCTATCACCCACCCGATGAGGAAGCCGGCGAGCCCGAGGCCCAACCCCACAACCGCCAGAAGCGCCGTCACACGCGGCGTGCGCTGGCGCCTCGACAAGCGGATATCCGGAACCGTGAAACCACTGTCCAACAATGCGCGGGCCTTCCCCGAGTCACGGCCCGCGAGCGCCTCTGCGAGCGGACTATGAAACCCGTGACTTGCTACCACTGGTGATCCCTTTCCCATCCTCCATGAGTAGAACCCGCACGAAATCCTCGTCTGCCCCGCGTTGGGCCGTCAGGCGAACCGTGAGGTAGAGACGGTCGATTCCAGGAATGTCGAGGTACCGAGTCTTCGGCTTCACGTTGAACTCTACCGGCACGGCCTTGGGAAGCGATCCGCGTTTGAAGACCTGTTCCTCCTTGTGGACGACTTTGTCGTACGTGACACCGAAGAACTCGGCCTCCACTCTCATACCGTCGCGATTGAGGTTGATGCTGATCGTGCTTGCGGGCCACCGTTTCAGATCCCACTCGATCGTGAGCCGCGCCAACACCCGCAGGAAGAGTTTGGACTGCCGATTGAAGTCGCCCTTCCAAGCCGAGACCGCGACATTGGACCACTCGGGGTGGTAGTCCGATTCGCCGTAGGGGTTGCTTCCCCATTCGCAGTTCTCCAAGAACCGCTCCAAAGGATCGTCGGTCAGCACAGTGGCTGCGATGTACGCTGCGGCAGCCACGAGAGAGACGGCCAGAAGGTACGGAGGCGCGACTGCCAGGGGATTCCAGAGCATCGCGATGTACGTCGCTGAAGCCACAAGTTCCGCAACCCCCGCGACGAGCAATGCCGCGGCGCGGTCGTTGTCGTCTTTGTCCAACGCCTCCGATGCCGCGATGAAGTTCAGGGTCATGTACACGAGCCCGGCGGCAGCCTGGGTTGCGAGGACACCCCGCATGTACCGTGCCTTCGCAGGGTTCGTGTCGGGGAGGTGGTCCACGATGGGCTTCACGAAGCCCGCGACAAGGAAGCCGAACGCAGCACCGCCGCTGGCACTCGCGCGAAGGACCGCCTCTTCGCCCTTTGCGTCCCGAATTGCGCTGAGTGCAAGCGCAACGTTGACGACGTCGAGGGTCAATACCGAGAGAAATGCTGGCGTGCGGTACTCTGTAGCAGCCGCTTTCACGGCCTTGGTGCCGTCGGCCCCAAGAAACGCCTCCAACTCCGCGGCCATTTTTCGACCGAAGGCCTTGGCTTCGATGACCTCTCCCCGCTTGAGGTGGATCCCCATCGCATCGCCGAAGTCTGATGCCTTGAGTTTGACCGTTCCGAGGGCATCTTTCACCGCATCCGCGTTCTTGGCGATCCCCATGTTGACGAAGGCTTCGGTCACCTTCTTCGCGAGATCACTCTTTCCCTTCGCCACGATTGGCGCGAGCTTGCGAAGCACGTTGATGGCACTCTTCGAGCCCCACCGAAACGTCTTTAGAATGTGCAGCGGTGGGAACCTGGTCGGGAGCACGACCTTGTTGATGAAGTGGTGTTCGGACTTCTCCGCCTCGGTCGCCCAACGCAGCAGCAACTCCAATCCCGCCTTGCAGTCGCTGAGATTGCGGGTGACGACGTCGAGCACCCGCATGTGCTCGAGCAACGCCTCGTGATAGTCGTCGGCGTCCTCGAACCCCTCCGCCTCCAGGCTAGCCCCCTGCAGCAGCGCGAACATGGGCGAGAGCACGTGCTTGGACAGCATCCGGGCGGACTTCTCGTAGCTCACCCGCAGCTCGCTGCGCTCGTCGTCCCAAGCTTTGAGCTCGTGATTGAGGCGGGCGATGTCGATCGAGCTCC
>CAYGTG010000926.1:0-3796 GCA_964352485.1 uncultured Nannocystaceae bacterium
CTTCGCAGCGACACCCGACCATCCTGACTGGCATCGTTTCGGTCGACTCAGTGCGAGCGAGCTCGCCGCCGCGGCCCACGACGCGCGTCGCGAGATCGTCGCGCCGATGCTCCGTGCGCTTCTGGGAACGAGCGAACGTGTCCCGCCACCGCGCGCGAGCGCCTGAAGTGGCGATGCGGGGGCCTACTGCTTCGCGAGCAAGGGCCGGCAGCGCCACCACAGCCAAACCGTCTGCGCCGCCCGACCCACGGTGAAACCGAGCACCGCCATGTAGACGCCCGGGGTCCCCTGCCAAGCGACCCCGACCCCCAGCACGCCCCCACAGGCCAGGCCAAACACGACGACCGCTTCGGTGATCGGGCGCGTCCGGTGCTCTGCGACCAGCAGGCCTTGGTACCAACTCTGCAACACTCGGGATGCCGGCTGAGGAGCGGCGATCACGAGGCCCAAAAGTGCGGGTTCGAGAAGATCGGCCGGGAGGTTCGCAACGTGTTCAAACCAAAGCGGAGCGAGTGGCGACAGCGAGAACGCCAACCAGATCGCCGTGAGCGTGAAGGCCAGCCGCCACGCAAACCCCCACAGCACCTCGCGCGCACCAGGGCGAGCGACAAGCGCGACCACCACCTCGTTGAACGCGAGCCCTACGCTTTGCAGGACGAATCCAAGCCCCACAACGACCGGCCAAACCGCGAGTGATGCCAGCACCTCGGGCATCCGGCTGATCGCGGCGGTGCCGACCGGCTGAATCACCAAGATGACCACCGGGGTCAGGGCGAGCGGCACGTAGAACGACAAGAAACCCGAGCCGGTCAAGAGCGGAGCGTCGGACGTGGCCGGGAGCTCGTTCGCGACGACGCGGCGTACGAACACCTGGACAAATGCCGCTTCGCTGAGCACCCCGACTGCCAGCGCGGCCGTCCCGATCTCGACGCCCGAGACCGCCTGGGTCAGCACGCCGGCCGCCAACACAGAGGACGACACCACCAGCCGCACGCCGGTGGCGAGACCGACGATGCGGCTCCTTCCGGTCCGAATCAGCAGTCCCTGACCGGTGCGACGCGAAGCGATCGCCCATGACCACGGGATCATCAGCCACAGTCCCGGCCTCGATGCCTCGGCCACCTCGGGCGGGACGGACAGCGCGGCCTCGATGAACCAGGGGCCCACGGGCGTCGCCGCCACCACAATGTGAAGGCAGGTCAGTCCGATGCCCATCAGACGCGTGTAGCGGACCATTTGCGCGTACCGGACCCGGTCGCGGCTGAGTTCGGTCGACGCCGCGAGGAGCATGATGATCGGCGCCTCGATCAACAGCGAGATCGGGAACACCACGCTGCCGTACGCCGCCAGCTGAACCTTGGTGTCCGGCAGCCGGGCGATGACCGCGGCGATGGCCGGCTGCTCGATGCCCATCAGCAACCAGCTCGCGGCCAGCGGCCACCACGCTGCCCAGATCTGGGCCGTTCGGAGCCGCTCCACGGGCGGGGCTATAGCAGGTTTGGCAGCCAGATCACGGGCGACCGATTTGTCGTTTCGGCGCTCCCGGAGACCTCGGACAGCCGATCCTCCCGTTGCACCGGCGGCTGTGCCGGACATCACCATCGACTCCACCCTGAGCCAGGGTGTCTCCAGCTTCACACGCACGGTGCTGGCCGCCGGTGACGAGCCCTTCGTTGCGCTCGCGCTGGGGGCAGCGGCCGGGCTCTGCCAGTAAGGCCTGGGCACCCGCCAACCTCGCCTATAGTCTCCCGCAGTGGACGACCCGTCCTGGCTCTCCGTGCTCCCGCCCGTGCTCGCCATCGTCATGGCGATCGTGACGCGGCAGGTCTACCTGTCGTTGGGCGCAGGAATCTGGCTCGGCTCCACGTTTCTCACCCACTTCGATCCCATCGCCGGTCTCGGTGCCAGCCTCGAGCGACTGGTCGCGGTCCTCGGCAGCGCAGGGGATGCACGGGTGGTCCTGTTCACGCTCGTGGTCGGCGCCTTGATCACCACCCTGGAGGCCTCTGGCGGGGTGACCGGATTCGTCAACCGGCTCGAGGAGCGAGCATGGGTTGGGACGCCGCGCCGGGCGCAACTCCTGGCCTGGATCCTGGGCGTGGTCATCTTCGTGGAGTCGAACGTGACGGTCCTCGTCGCAGGCACCGTGGCCCGCCCCCTGTTCGACCGCTTCAAGATCTCCCGCGAGAAGCTCGCGTACATCATCGACTCCACCTCGGCGCCGATCTGTATTCTGATTCCGCTCAACGCCTGGGGTGCCTACAACCTCAGCCTCCTCGAGGGGCTCGACGTGCCCGATGCGCTCAGCGTGTTCTTGGGCTCGCTGCTGTACAACTTCTATGCGCTCGCCGCAGTCGCGTTGGCGTTCGCGACGATCCTGTGGAACATCGAGCTGGGGCCGATGAAGGCTGCACAGGCCCGGGCCGCGGCCGGAACGCTGCACGCCGAGGGCTCGCACCCGCTGGCTGATGACGGGGCGAAGCTCGACCCCCAGCTGAAGATTGAGCCTCGCGCCCGCAACATGCTGGTCCCGATCGCCGTGCTCGTCGCCGCGATGCCCCTGGCCCTTTGGGTCACCGGCGACGGCGACATCATGAAAGGCTCAGGATCGACCAGTGTGCTTTGGGCGGCCTCGGGCGCGCTGGCGACCGCGTGGATCATGCTGCTGGTTCAAGGAGCGCTCAGCGTGGAGAGACTCACCCGCCGTGCCCTCGAGGGCGCTGGCGCGCTGCTGCCGTTGGCCATCATCTTGGTGTTGGCCTTGGCGCTCGGCGGCCTCGCCAAAGAGTTGGGCACCGGGGTCTACCTCGCCCAGCTGGCTGCAGGGTCGATGCCCACCTTCGTGCTGCTCCCGGTGCTGTTCATGGTCGGGGCGGGCGTCGCCTTCTCCATCGGATCGAGCTGGGGCACGTTCGCGATCATGATCCCCATCGCCGTCCCCACGGCCACCTCGATGGGCCTGCCCCTGGAGCCGTTCATCGCGGCCTCGCTGGCCGGAGGGGTGTTCGGCGACCACTGCTCTCCGATCAGCGACACCACCATCGTGGCCTCGCTCTCGGCCGCCACGGATCACATTCAACACGTCCGCACGCAGCTACCCTATGCACTGCTTGGCGGCGCAGTCGCGGCCGTGGCGTTCGCGATCTTGGGTGCGCTGAGCTGATCACCGCGCGAAGCTCGGCCAGGGCACGTCGGCCCAGCCCACGGCGCGCCTGTTCGTGAACTCCGAGATCACCACCCGCGGCAGACCAGAATCAGGGTGCAGTTTTAGGAGCTGGGGGTTTCAGCGGAGTACGAGCCGGGAGGCGAGCGTTTGGGATCACGCGAAGGGCGACTCGTCGGCTGCAGCGAGGGGCCTTTTCGAAAGGTCCCTCGCAAGCTACAGAAACGGCTTGAGCGCATTGGCCAAGCCCGGGACAGCGGACTGGACGTTGTCCTTGGCGGAGCCACGCAGCTTGCTGTAGGTCTTCTTGATCGTGGCGTTCTTGGCCCGGTCGGCCTTGCCGTCGGTCACCTGCAAAAGCAGGTCGGCGGTCTCGGCTGCGTTCGCGGTGATGTAGCTGGCGAACTTGTCCGCGTCCTCGCCTGTCTTGTCGTACAGCGGCTGCATCGCGTCGGCGAATTCGGGGAGCAGGCCGTTGACCGCGCCGCCGACGAAGCCCGGCTTGAGCGCGCTGACGGCCTTGTATCCGAGCTTGATCGCGGCGCCAGAAAACCCCCGCTTGCTCGCGACCTCGCTCTCCACCAGGTTGCAGCACGCCTCGACGACGTCGCGACGGACTTCGGGTGCGGTGAG
>CAYGTG010000927.1:0-1157 GCA_964352485.1 uncultured Nannocystaceae bacterium
CACCTGGTGTGCACCCGCTGCGGCCAGGTCCGGGGCATGACGCTCGACGACGGACTCGAAACCAAGCTCGACCGAGAGCTGGATCGGGTTGCCGCTGAGCAGGGGTTCCGCGCCGAGCACCATCGCCTCGACGTGCTCGGCGTGAAGGCACAGCCGCGGCATGTCGGTGGGCTCGGTGGGCTCGGGAAACGCCAGCTCCGCGCCGAGATTGAACAGCTCTTGCTGGATGCGCCCCAGCTGCGCATCGAGTTCGCTCAGGAACACCTGCGCGCCCTCGCGCTTGGGGTCCCGCGCCAACTCGATGCGAACCATGCCGATGGTCGCGTTGAGCTCATCGATGTCGCCATAGGAGCGAATCCGCTGGTGATCCTTGGGGACGCTCTCGCCACTGGCGAGCATCGTCGTTCCGCCATCGCCAGCCTTCGTGTAGACCTTCGAGATGTAGACCATCGCAGCCGGCACCATACCGCTGGCAGGGCCCCCAGGCCCTCAAAAGCCCGGGAAGGGGCCTGCCGGAGCGTCCCAACGGTGATGGGCCCCCGCGAACCTCGTCACGGCCGCGCCAGGCTCACAGCGAGATCACCTTGGTGCTCGCGATCTTGTCGTGAAGGCACTGGTGCTCCTCACCGAAAATATACAGGGCGTCCACGAGCCCAAAGAGACCACCCACCATGGGGATCCAGCCGATGAAGGCCGGCACCCAGCTGCGCAGAAGCACGCCCGAGACGAAGTTCACCTCCTCGCCGGTGGTCTTGATGATCTTCATGCCCAACATCTTCTTGCCCAACGACTGCCCCGTCGTGGAGATGAGGTACCACTGAACGATCGCGACCAGGAGAATGGGAATCCCGACCTTCGCGTAGATGTCGAACACGTCGGGATCGGTGCCCATCGAGTAGACGTCCGTGGTGAGGAAGAAGATCGGAAGCGCGACGACCATGTAGATCATGCTGTCCAGCAGCGCGCCCGCGAACCGGGATCCTCGCGAGGCCAGCATCCCATGTTCGTCCATCCCCATCTGCCACGATGGCGCGGCATCGCTGACCGGCGCGGCGTAGGGGTTGTGGGCGTGGCCACCGGGAGCCTGGGCGTACGGGTTGTGACCGGGCTGTGGAGCCGGCGGTTGTCCGTACGGGCTGCCTGGGTTGGGCGGGTAG
>CAYGTG010000927.1:1167-3791 GCA_964352485.1 uncultured Nannocystaceae bacterium
GCCCCGGGGCGGGGGGGGTTGGGGGTGGTGCGGGGCGGGGGGCGGGGGGGGTGGTCGTTCGGGCCGGGGGGGGTG
This sequence comes from uncultured Nannocystaceae bacterium, assembly GCA_964352485.1. Lineage (GTDB taxonomy): Bacteria > Myxococcota_A > Polyangia > Nannocystales > Nannocystaceae > CAJXVA01. The sequence continues at coordinate 1,243 of CAYGTG010000927.1, forward strand.
GGGGGGGTAGGGTCCGGGCGCGAACCCGGGCTGCTGCTGCGGTTGGTCATCCATGATCCAGCGATGCTCCTGGCGTCGACGGTACCAAGAAAGCCAGCTACGATGGCACCGTGATACCGCCACGGGTCGGCAGGAGCTGACGATGAGGAAACCGGCCGGCCAGGATGGGCTGGAAGAAGCGCTCGACACCACTGTGGACGTCGAGACGCCCGAACACGTCACGTTCCGGGTCCCCGTCGCAGGACCTTCGCGACGCGGGGTTGCGTACGGGGTCGACCTCCTGATCCGCGGCATCGTCTTGCTCGTGCTGGCCGTCGTGGCGGAGATGGCCGGGGTGAGCGTGGACTTCGAGGGCGCCTCCACGGGCGTGCTGCTGCTCGTCATGTTCTCGCTCGAGTGGGGCTACTACATCCTCTTCGAGAGTCTTTGGAGCGGCCAGACCCCCGGGAAGCGCGTGCTGTCGCTGCGAACGGTCAAGGAGTCCGGCGTGCCACTCACGTTCCTCGACGTGGTCCTGCGCAACCTTCTCCGAGGCGCCGACTGGCTGCCCGCATTCAACGTGGTGGGTCTGGTGGTGATGGCGCTCGACGGTCGCTTCCGGCGACTGGGGGACATGGTGGCCGGCACGATGGTCGTGCAGGAAGCCAAAGGCAGCCTCGGGTCCGCCCTGGTGATCTCGCCGGCCCCAACGCCGGCCGAGCTCGAGGCCATCCCGGCCAGCGTCAGCCTCTCCGGCGCCGAGATGGACGTCTTGGAGTCGTTCCTTCGCCGCGTCGGGACCCTGAGCCCGGCCCGCGAACTCGAGCTGGCCCAAATGGTGGCGCCCATGTTCGCGCAGCGATGTGGGGCTCGCTACGAGCACGCGGTCCGCTTCCTGGGCGCGTTATTCGTGCGGGCCGGCGGACATGTCCTCGCCGCCCCCACGCAGCGCCGGACCTTCTTCGGCCGAGCCGGGGGGGGTGCATGAGTCAGAGCAAGCCCAGCCAAGATGCGTTCGTCGCCCGCCGGCGCGTTCACTGGCAGCAACTCGACGACCTGCTCACGCAGACCAAGGCGTTGCATCGATTGCCTCCGGACCTCATCGGAAGCGTGGGCCGGCTGTACCGGATCGTCTGCGCCGACCTGATGCGGGCGCGCGGGGCAGGCTACGGACAGGAGCTCGTTGGCTACCTGGACGTGCTCGGCGCGCGGGCCCACAACCGCCTGTATCGCGCCTCGCCCTATCAGCTGCGCAAGGTCGGGGAACTTCTCGCCCGCGGCTTCCCGCGCACGCTGCGGGAGAGTTGGCGATTCATGGCCGCATCCTCGGCGCTGTTCTTGGTCCCGCTCTTCATCGCCCTGCTCGCAACGCTGGCCAACCCCGAGCTGGCCGTCGAGGTCGTGCCGCGCGGCCAGCTCGACATGCTGGCCCAGGCCTATTCCGAGGGCTTCGGCCAAGGCCGATCCGAGAGCCAAGACGCGTCGATGACCGGCTTCTACGTCTACAACAACGTCGGCATCTCGTTTCGGGTGTTCGCCACGGGCATCTTCGTCGGCTTGGGCTCGATGTTCTATCTGGTCTCCAACGGGGTCACGATCGGCGCGACGCTGGGCTACGTCTCTGCCATGGGGGCGGGCCGCAACATTCTCACCTTCGTGATGGGCCACGGCGCCTTCGAACTCACCGCGATCGTCATCGCGGGCGCGGCCGGGCTGCGGATGGGATACGCCTGGGTCCGAACGCATGGCCTCACGCGGTTGGGATCGCTGCGCCGCGAAGGTCCTGCCGTCGCTCGACTCGCGCTGGGAGCGGCCGTGATGCTGGGCATTGCGGCGTTGATCGAGGGATTCTGGTCCCCGTCGTCGGTCGCCGACGAGGTCAAGTGGGCCACCGCCAGCGCGCTTTGGCTCGGCGTGCTCGCGTACTTCGTCCTCGCAGGCCGGGTCGGCCACCGTACGCAGGAGGGCAGCTCGTGAATCTGCAGCAATCACGGATCCTCCTGCGTCCCCGCAAGCTGGCCGAGACCTTCGATCTCGCCCTGCGCTGGTGTTCGTCGGTTGGGGGCGCGCTGTACCTGCGGCTCAGCGTGGTGCTGCTGCTTCCGGCTGCGCTTGGGTGCTACGCGCTGCGAGCCTTCGCAGACTTCGAGTGGGTGTCGGTCTGGTGCGTCGCGGTCGTGGTCGCGATGTTTGTGCAGGGCCCGTTCACGGTCGCTGCCAGCCGGCTCATGTTCGAGTCCGAGCTCACGGCCCGGAGCGTGTTGGGACACTTTGCGAAGCGTCTGGGGGCGTATTTGATTGCCTGGGTTGCCACCCGAATCCTTCAGCTCGTCGGGCTGCTCACCGCGCTGGCGTGGCCCTGGACGTGGGCCTACGGGGCGTTCGTCCACGAAGCGATTCTCCTCGAGGGGCACGGGGGGATCGCCGGCGTTCGACGTGGGGGCGGCTTTGCGTCCGGGCAGTACCCGGGCATCCTGACCATGGGAATCGGCATGCTCGTGGCCCTCACCGTGATCGTGGTCGCTGCCGATCAAGTCGGGTTTGTGCTGCTGGACTTCACGCTTCAGGTG
>CAYGTG010000928.1:0-3788 GCA_964352485.1 uncultured Nannocystaceae bacterium
TGTCGAGGCCCAGCTGCTCTGCAGCCTTGTCGATCTGACATTCGATCGCGAAGCGTGGTTGCACGCTGCCGTGGCCGCGCTTGGGGCCGCATGCGGGCTTGTTGGTGTACGCGCGCTTCGAATGAAACCGATACGCGTCGAAGCCATACGGCGCGCACAGCAGCTGGCCCGAGTAGTACGTCGTCACCAGACCAAAGCTGGAGTAGGCACCACCGTCGAGAATCGTCTTGGCATCGACGCCGGTGATCTTGCCGTCCTTGGTGAAGCCCGTGCGGTACTTCATCTTCATCGGGTGGCGGCCGCGGTGGCTGTAGAAGACCTCTTCGCGGGTGTAGAGCAGCTTGACCGGGCGCCCCGTCATCATGGCGAGCTTGGCCACGCAGAACTCGAGGTCAAACGGCTCGCTCTTGCCCCCAAACGCCCCACCCAGCGGCGGCTGAATCACGCGGATTCGATTGGCCGGTATGCCCAAGACCTTGGCCAGTTCGCGATGCAGGTAGTGCGAGACCTGAGTGGCGGACCACACCGTCAGGATGCCGTTGGTCTCCACGTGGGCCACCGCGCAGTGCGGCTCGATCGCCGCGTGGGTTGTGCCCTCGAAGAAGTATTCGGCCTCCACCACCAGGTCCGACTGCTCGAGTGTCGCGTCCACATCACCGAACTCCAGGAGCACCTTCTTGGAGAGGTTTCCCTTTTGCGAGTACGGGTTGATCGGGTTGTCGCGAGCCTCGAGCGCCTGCTCGGGGTCAAACAGCGGCTCGAGCACCTCGTACTCCACGACGATCTTGTCGAGGGCCTCGTTGGCGGTGTCCTCGTCGTCGGCCGCGACGCACGCGATCCCGTCCCCAACATGCAGCGCCTTTTCGACGCACAGGGCCGTCTCATCGGGCGTCCAGGGGATGATGCCGTACGGCTCCGGCAGGTCTTTGCCGGTGATGACCGCGTGGACGCCGGGCATCGCAAGCGCGGCGGACGAATCGATGGAGAGGATCTTCGCGTGCGGATGCGGGCTGCGCTTGATTTTGGCGTGCAGCATCCGCGGCAGCTTGAGGTCGTCGGTGTAGCGGGTGACCCCGCGCATCCGCTCCATCGCATCCACCTTGCGGTGAACGCCGCCCACTTGCGTGTGGGGTTGTCCGCCGTCCTGGCCCACGGGAATGTCTTCGGTCTCACTCACTGGGCTGCTTCCTTGGCGCTTGGGTTCGCGTTGGGCTGGGTGTCGTCCGTCCCCTGCCCGTGCATGACCTCGGACGCATCGACGACGGCGTCGAGAATCTTGGTGTAGCCGGTGCACCGGCACAGGTTGCCGGCCAGCGCCTCCCGGACTTCCTGTCGGGAGACCGGCCGCGCTCGTTGGCGCAGCAGGGCTTCCGCACTCAAGAGGATCCCCGGCGTGCAGAAACCACATTGCGCGGCGTCATGACGATCGAAGGCGTCTTGGAGAGGATGACAGCCGCCATGCGCGTCGCCGAGCCCCTCCACCGTCGAGACCTCGCGGCCCTCGGCGTGCGCACCCAGGGTGAGGCAAGCCAGCGTGGGCTTGCCGTCGATCTGTATCGTGCATGCGCCGCAGTCCCCCTTGTCGCATCCTTGTTTGCTGCCGATGAGGTCGAGCTGGTAGCGCAGGACCTCCAGCAGGGTGTGATGAGGTTCGATCGCCAACTGCACTGCATCCCCATTGATGGAGGTCCGCAGAAGCAGGGCGTCAGGGGCGCTAGATTGCGACGGTCCCGACATGCCTGCATGGTCCACGATCGGGGCAAGCGGCCGCAAGGCGCCCGCCGTGAGGAGAACCCTGCCGCGGGCGTTTTTCTGCAGGAAACGGTAGCCTCCGGGGGTGAGGCGAACGCTCGCCCAGTTTGCGTGTGCAGCCCTGGTGTGGACCTCGGGTTGCCTCACGCACCGCGCCCATCAGTGGGAGCGGACCGACGCCACCCCCCCGGTGGCCGCCGGCGGCGCAAGTCTGGTGATCGTCGGGGATCCCGGCGCACCGGGACGCGCGCCTGCAGCGGTCGCTGCAGGGGTGTCGCAGACGCTCGCGGCAGAACGCGCCGCGGGTCGAAGCCCGGTCGTTCTGTGGCTGGGCGACAACCTCTTGAATGCTCGAGGCCGACTCGAATGCGCGGCCGCATCATCGGCGTGGACGCGCCCGGGGGTCGACGCGCTCGCGAGCGTCGTGCGCAGCCACACCCAGTCTGGTGGCGCCGCGTTCACCCTCCCCGGAGAGACCGCCTATCGCTGCGGAGCTCGGGAGTCACTTCGGCGCGACCCAGAGCATCCCGCGGCCCAACCCGGAATCCACTACGTGGTGGATCTGCTCAGCTCGGGCGCAACCCGCATCGCCTCGACCTGCAACGACGGCGCCTGCACGGCCCTGCCCGAGGACGGATCCACAGCAGCCCCTTTGGTGACGGCCCAGCTGGTCTTCGTCGACCTCACCCCGTGGATCGCGGGCGCGCGCCCGGCACAGCGGGATGTTGATCTCCGCAGCCTCGACGCGTTGATGACCGCGCTGCAGCAGACTCCGGGACCGCCGCGGATTTTGGTCGCGAACTACCCGGTCGAAGCGGCCGGCTACCACGGCGACGGCGGCGGAGATCCAGACTCCACGGTGCACACGCTCGCACCGCCGGTCGGCCGAGCGCTCGCCGCCGGCGTGTTCGTCGGCACCATCGCGGGACACGATCGAGCAACCTACGCCTCGCGCGACATCACCGACGGCACGATTCGCGGCGACCGCGTCTTCCTGCCGCACGCGGTGTTCCAGGTCGTCTCCGGCGCAGCCTCGGCGCCCGATGTCCACCACGGCTGGCGACGGCTTCGTTTCAACAGCTCCGTCGCCTTGGTTCCGGAGCGGTACACGCCACGAGCGGGGTACGCCGTCCTTCGCCTGGGCGAATCCTCGGCCGCCACGCTGCACGCCTATCGCGGTGGACGCTGGCAGACCGCGATCGTCCCGGTGACCCTACGACCCGCCGCGCGACCGCGATTGGTCGACGTTCCCAACACCAATCCGTGCCTGCGCTGCCCCGAGATCCCCTACAACGAGCGCTAGAGAGAGCCCTTCGTCACGGGCAGGCGATCCGCCAGACCGTCAGGTCCCACTCCTTGATCAGGGTCGAGAAGCCCAAGGCTGTGGTCTGCGGACACACCGATTCGGCGAGCGCGGGACCATCTGCGGTGTCATCCACGTACTCGACGTGAAAGACCGCCTTGCCCTGCTCGATGAAGGGCGAGGTCGTCTCGCATTCGTCGAAGGTGACGCACTCCTCGTTGAGCGCCCAGTCGAAGTCGTCGACCAGCGCCTCGACCTGGTCGACGTCGTTCTTGAGGCCGATCGACAACCCGCGATCGTGCGCCTGCGTCGCGAGCCAGCGGTTGTAGTCGAGCTGGTCGTCCGCACTCAGATCGAAACCTGTCGGGTTGGTGTAGCCATCGACGTTGTCGGGCTCGACCGCATTGCAGCCCTTGGAGACGGCCAGATCGAGCCGCGCGGCCATCACGGCCCGCACCCCGGCGTCTCGATGGTCGAGCCACGCCTCGCCGGGCCAGCCATCGAGCGGATCGCCGATCGCCGCGGACGGCAGGTCGCCGGCGTCGTCGCGCCACTCCTCGTAGCTCCCGGCGCTGAAGTAGCAGATCACAACGCGACCATCGACTTGTAGGGCGTCGATCGTTGCCTGCGGCACGTCGAACAGGTCGAGGTCGAACACCTCGACATCGATCGAGGTGTCGATCTCGTCCACGAGTTGCCACTGCCAGCTCGTTCCGGGGGCCGGCTGCCACGG
>CAYGTG010000929.1:0-3787 GCA_964352485.1 uncultured Nannocystaceae bacterium
GGAGCGAAAAAGGCGAGTGAGACGTCGTGTCGGGTTTCTCAACAGGCTGCTAGGCTCACTGCGCTGCTGCGGGGCGGGCTCGCCCTCGGCTACACCGTGGGTCTGCTGTTCTTGTTGTGGAGCCCTGCGTCAGGCCAGCCGCCGCTCTTCCCCCACGACGACAAGGTGTTTCATTGCCTGTCGTTCTGCGGCGTCGGTGCGAGCTGGTGGTGGGCAACCCGTGACCTGCGCGCCGTGTGGATCATCGGCGGGTCCTTGGCGGTGGGCTCTGAGGTTGTTCAGGGGCTGCTGCCGTGGCCACGAAGCACCGACGGGCTCGACATGCTCGCGGACATGGTCGGGGTCGCGATCGGCATGGCGATCGCCCGCTGGTGGGATTCGATGAAGAACCCCAAAAAATGAGGGGCGCTCCAGATGGAACGCCCCTCGTGCGGAGTCGGAGGGATTCGAACCCTCGGTAAGGTTTCCCCTACGCAGATTTAGCAAACCTGTGCCTTCAGCCTCTCGGCCACGACTCCACAGAAACGCCGCTTTTGGGGGCAGGAACCTAAACCCAACTTCGCCCGGTTGCAAGCCCGCATTGCACGGGACGACCGGGAGTCGCACACTGCCCCGGATGAGCGAGGTGCCCTCGTCCAGACCGCGGTTGAGCCATGCCCTGCTCGAGGTTGGGCTTGCGATTGCGGGCATGCTTGTGGGCAGCCTCGTCTTTAGCCTCCTGGGGATGCTGGAGGTGGTGCCGACACAGGGCGCGCTCGGGCTCGGGGCGCGCATGGCCTCCGGCCCTGCCGTCATGCTGATCGGGGTCGCGGTCTACCGAAAGCTCGCAAGCGTCGTCGATGGGCTCGACGGCACGCGTCTCGGTCCATCTCCGTCTTTGGGTGCGCTGTTTGCGCAGGTCACGATCCCGCGATCGCTCGGGTTCGTCATCCTCGGGATCGCAGCTGCCATTGCTGGCAGCTTCCTCATTAGTCTTGGATTGGAGACGGTCGGGGTCACGGTCGAAGAACAGGGCAGCATCGTGGAGCTGATCGACGGCTTCAAGTCGGGCGGAGACCGGTTGCCGATGATTTTGCTCGCCGTGTCGGCACTTGCGTTGGCTCCGATGGCGGAGGAGCTGCTCTTCCGTGGGCTGGTCTTCCGCCGCATCGCCGCCCGCGGCGACAGCTGGCCCGAAGCGTACGCGCTGTCCGCCGCCGTCTTCGCCACAATCCACCTCAACTTCGCCGGCTTCTTGGTCTACCTGTGGCTTGGGATCGTCTTTGCGCAGGCCTACCGTCGCAGCGGTCGGCTCTGGGTGGCGATGCTGGTGCACGCGGGCAACAACGCGTTCGCGCTCAGCCTGCTGATCTGGGGCTGAGCCGCACGTCTCCGCTGAACGTGGACAGCTGCAGCCGTGCCGCCCCGTCGCCGTGCACGCGGACGTGACTGCCTCGCGTCCGGATCGGTGGGTCGACCAATGCATCCTCGACGACGCCGGAGAAGGTCTGTGCACTCAGGCGTACGCCTTGTGTTGCATCGAGTCGCGCACTGATGTTGCCCGAGTGGACCTCGAACACATGCGAACCGGATGTGAGCCCGCCTTCGAAGTCGAGGTCTCCACTGATCGCGGACAACCGGCTGCGCTGCAGGCTGGCACCGGTGACGGTCACCGTGCCGGAGATGCTCTCCGCTTCGAGTCGCCCCCGGGCCCCGGCGACATGCAGGTCTCCACTGACGGTCGAAAGCTCGGCTTCCTTCTGCACGCCGACCACCCGGATGTCGCCACTTGTGGTGCGCGCTTCGATTCGGGCCGGCGAACCTGCGATGGAGATGTCTCCTTGCACCGCGGAGACGTCCGCTTCGCCACGCAGGCCGACCGCCGCGATGTCGCCCCGACGCGTGCGAACGATGACGTGGGCGCGCGTTGGGACAGACAGCCGGACGCGCCCGCTGCCCGGCGCCGCTGCACCACGCACCACGACCTCGACCCGCCGCTTGTTCCCGCGAAGCTCGACCGAGAACCCCGAGGGCACAGGCGGTCAACGGATCCCTGGAGGTTTCGGTCCCTGCCTCCCTGGGGTTGGACCTCGCCGCGAAGTCGCTCAATGGGCGTATCAAGTCCGACGTCTCGCATGAGCGCACCACGAAGCTTGTGGGCTCCGAGGTTCGAATCTCGCGGGGCGACGGTGCTGCGACCGTTCGTTTGGAGACCGTCAACGGGCCGATCCAGATCCGCAACGGATGATCGCGGGGTGCACGGGCCATCCCCGGGGCACTGGCGCCTCGCCGCTTCAGACGGCACGCTTCCGCATCGATGGCCGACGGGAAGCCGAAGTCAAAAGCGTTCAAGGACTGGTTTGACAAGCCGGCGGCCAAGACACTTGGCGCGCAGATGCACGAGGCTTGGCCGGGCTTCGACACGGCGGCCTTTGTGCGGCGCGCGACGAAGGGACTGGGCGCTCTGGAGTTCTCGGGCCGAGTGCAGCAGTTCGCCGACGCGCTGGCCGCTGGCCTGCCCGATGACGTGCCCAAAGCCCTGGGCATCGTGGCCAAGAGCTTTCCGCCGATCATGCCCGATGCCGAGAGCGTGACCGACGGCTGGCTGCAGTGGCCGGTGGGGCAGTTCATCGCCGACCACGGCGTGCCGCACTTCGAGGAGTCCATGCACGCCATGGTCGAGCTCACGCAGCGGTTCTCGTCCGAGTTTGCGGTGCGCCCGTTCGTCGACCGTCGTCCCGACGAGACGTTCGCGCGCTTGCGGTCGTTGACGTCCCACGACAGCCAGCACGTGCGCCGTTGGTGCAGCGAAGGCGTGCGGCCCCGGCTACCCTGGGGAAAGGTCCTCAAGGGGCTGGTCGCCGACCCGGGCCCGATCTGGCCGATTCTCGATGCACTCCAGGGCGACCGCGAACGCTATGTGCAGCGCTCGGTCGCCAATACGCTTGGGGACATCGCGAAGGACCACCCGGAGGCTGCCGTGCGGTGGGCGAAGGCGTGCGCGAAGCGGGGTGGTGAGGACGGTCTTTGGATCGCCAAGCACGGCCTTCGCGGCCCGATCAAAGCCGGACACTCGGGGGCTTTGGCCGCGGTCGGATTTTTACCTCCGAAGAAGGTGACCGCATCACTGCGCGCGTCGCCGAAGATTGTTCGTGTGGGGGAGTCGGTCCAGCTTCACGCGGAGCTGAGCACGACGCACCCGCGCAAGCAGACGCTGCTGGTCGACTACATCGTGCACTACGTTCGCAAGGCCAAGGCCAGCGGGGGCAAGACGTTCAAGTGGAAGACGGTCGAGCTTCCGGGGCGGGGGAGTACCGAGCTGACCAAGCGGCACTCGATGAAGACCACCACGATCCGCGCCCTGTACCCGGGGCGTCACCGGGTGGAGTTGCTAGTCGGGGGCCAGGTGCTGGCGGAGGCGGCGTTCGACCTCAAGCCGGCTCGGTGACGATGGCGATGTTGGCCGAGGACAGGGTGCGGTGGACAGGGCATCGGTCGGCGATCTCCATGAGCCGCTCTCGCTGCGCCGTATCGAGCTCGCCACGCAGCTCGATGCGCCGCTCGATGCGGTCCACCTTGGCCTTGGGGTCGTCATGGTCCCCACACGCTTCGCAGTCTGCGGCGTGCACCTTGGCGTGCCGCAAATGGCAGACCGCTTGGTCGAGCGGCCAGCCCTTGCGGTCGGCATACATGCGCAAGGTCATGACCGTGCAGGCCCCAAGCGAGCCGAGCAGCAGGCCATAGGGGCTCGGTCCTCGATCAGTGATGACGTCACGGCATGGGGCCCTCAAAGAGCGTTCACCACCGA
>CAYGTG010000930.1:0-3775 GCA_964352485.1 uncultured Nannocystaceae bacterium
TGCGTCGGGACGGCCTATGCGAACGGCATCGTCGACGCGCTCTACGTGCTGCCCCGCGAGGGCGAGGCCGCGGACGCCTCCGGCGAAGATGTCACGATCGACAGTGGACGGGAGGGCTTGGTCCGACTGCGACTCGAGTCGCCGCTCCCCCTGTGGCGGGGCGCCCGCGTCGTGGTGCGGGCGTTTTCCGACCCCTCCGAAAACTTCCAAGGCCGCACGATCGGCGGGGGGGTCGTCTTGGACCCGGAGCCTTCGGCCGGGCGTGGGCAGCGACCGCGCTGGATCGCATTGGGCCGAGCGCTCCACGGCGACGACCCGCGGGCGCAGCTCGAAGCGCTCGTGCAAGACGCCGGCCTGCTGGGTATCGATGAGACGACACTCGCCCGACGCACGGGTATGGACGATGTACGGGCGGCGATCGACCCCCTGCTCAAAGGCAAACAGCCCTACGCGGCGCGAATCGGCGCAGACCGCTACGTCGAAGACTCCGCGATTCGGACCCTGATCGACCGCGCCATCTCCACCGTCGACCGGTTCCACGGCGCGCAGCCACTGAAGACGGGCATGTCCAGGCCCGCCCTCGAGGCCGCCTTGGGAAAACGCGTCGCGACCGACGTCGCCGGTGCGGCCATCGACCGGGCTGTCGAGCGCGGAGCCCTGCGTGCGGTGGACGAAGCGGGCACGTTGGCCCGCCCCGGCAAGGGACTCTCCGCCGAAGGAGAGCTGCCGCCTCGAATGAAGACGGTGCTGGATCTCTACGAAGCCGCGAAGAACAAGCCGCCGACCCTCAAAGAGGTGGCCGAGTCTTTGGACATGGCCGCCGCCGAGGTGCTGGAGTTGGTCAGCGGACTGCAGCGGACCGGCCGGCTCATCCGGGTCACCTCCGAGCTGTCGTTCAGCAAGCAGAGCCACGAGAGCCTGCTCGCCGGTGTTCGGGAGCAGCTCGGGTCCTCGGGCACCATCGACGTGCAGGCCCTCAAGGCGATGACCGGACTCAGCCGCAAGTTCGTCGTCCCGCTGATGGAACACTTCGACCAGCTCCAGATCACCGTCCGCCGCGGCAACGACCGCATCCGCGGGCCGAGGGCCTGAGGTTCGGCCCCGTTCAGCGCCGACGCAGACGAACGCTGACCCCGTGCTTGGGACGCAGCGTCACCGAGGTGAGAAGCTCGAGTTCGAAGCCGGGCTCCGGCGACACTTCGAGCTGTTGAAGCATTGTCGCAAGGCCAAGGACACCTTCGAGCAGCGCGTAGTGGTTGCCGACGCAGGTCCGCGCGCCACCGCCGAACGGTAGGTACGCGTACTTCGGCAGGCGGTCCGCCAGTCCTTCGATCCAGCGCTGAGGCTTGAACACCTCGGGGTCGTCGTACCACCGCGGGTCCCGGTGCATCGTCCACACCGGCGTCAAAACCTGGGCGCGCCGCGGGATCACCCATCCAGCGATCTCAACGTCTTCGAGCGCCTCTCGGACGAACATGTAGACCGGGGGATAGACCCGCATCGATTCCTTGAGCACCGCGTCGATGAATGGGAGCTTCGCGACGTCGGCCATCGTGGCCGCACGCGAGCCCAGCACAGCGTCGACCTCGGCCCTCGCCCGCGCCTGAATCTCGGGATGCTGCGCGAGCAAGAGCATGGTGAACGACAGCGACAGGGCGGTCGTTTCATGACCCGCGAGGAAGATCGTCGCGACCTCGTCGCGGACCTGCTCATCGGTCATCCCGGTGCCGTCGTCGTCGCGCGCGGAGAGCAATCGTCCCAGCAGATCCTCACCGTAGCCGCCGTCGCGCTGCCGTCGCTGCCGAATGATCCCGTAGAAGAGGGTATCCAAAGCCTCGCGGCCCGCCTCAAGCTCCGCCATGGTCGATCTCTTGGCGACCCGAGGCAACAAACGGCGCCAGGTCAGGTGGGCTCGGTGGAATCCTTCCATCATGACCTCGACGAGCGGACCCACCGCCGCGATGTCCGGAACCTCAGCATCCCCAAAGACCGTGCGCAGCACGATGTCCAGGGTCATCTCCATCATGTCGACGTGGACGTTTCGGGGGCCATCCCCCATCGACGTCAGCGCGTGCTGCGTGCACGCGACCATCGTGTCCGCGAATCGCTCGATGTGGCGGCGGGTGAAGGAGGGCGCCGCGATCTTTCGCTGTCGCCTCCAGAAGCGTCCCTCGCTGGTCACCAGGCCTCGACCCAAGAACGACGACAGCTCGTGGGTGAGCGCGCCCTTCATGAACTTGGTGTGGTCGGTCAAGACGACTCTGGCCACGTCGTCCGGATTGCTCACCACGAAGATCGGCTGAGGGCCGACGTTGTACGAGACCACGTCGCCGTGTTTCCGAACGATGCGGTGGATCGCGGAAAGCTGGTCACGCTCAAAGATTCGCGTGGTGCCAACGAGCGGAACGTCCCTGGGACCAGGGGGCCGTTGCCCCGCAATGCCGCGGCCCACAGGACCACGCCGCGTGACCGGAAGAGTTGCTTCGCGAGCACGGGTTCGGGCCTCCACCCCCCGAGCATGAGCCACCGCCACCAGGAGTTCAAACCTGGCCCCTTCAGGCCCGCGCGATGGCGCCACGGCGCGCCGTGACGATGCGATGTCGAACCCACGCCTCGCCGTTTTGATAGGCGCGAAATGGCCGGCCGATCGTGATGCCTACGAAGCCGGCCTCCTGCAAGCACCGCCGCACGTGGTCCGGCTCGTGTGCGTGCAGGTCGCTCTCCTCGTCGAACGCGCAGACGTCTGCGATACACGTTGGAGCGAAGGTGAACACCAGCGCTCCCCCTTCCACCAAGCGCCGGCCGATGCGATGGACCAGCGCCGGCACGTCGACGACGTACTCCATCAATCCGCTCGCCATCGCGCCGCTGAAGCGCTCGCGTCCGGGGATACGGGTCAACACATCGCCGCGGTGGCACGCGACATACAGCGGGCATGTCACCTGGGCGAGCATCGCGGCGCTGACATCCAAGCCGATCAGATCGAGGCGAACGCTGCGAGACGCGAGCGCCTCTCCGAGCAGCCCGGTCCCCGCGCCCACGTCGAGCCAAAGGCCACACGGTTTGAGCGCAGCGACGGTTCGAGCGACGCGGCCAGGCGAGGTGTACCTGCAGCCTTCCTCGAGATGCTCGTCGTAGTCGACGGCAAACGCGTCGTAGGTGGCCTGCGCGTCGTTGCGGATCCGCCGCTGCAACGCGCGCCGTCTCCCACAGTCGTGATCCTGCACGGCGGGAGAATCGGGGGCGCCAGGGACCGTGTCAATCCTGCTCAACGACCCAGCCGACCGACTCCCCTGCCCTCAGAGGCACCAGTTCGGTGTCCCCCAGCGGCAACGTTGCGGGCACCGGTTGCGAGACCCGCCGCAGGCGAATGCGGTCTGTGTTTCGCGGCAGGCGGTAGTAGTCCGGACCGTGATGGCTCGCAAATCCCTCGAGCTTGTCGAGCGCCCCCACGGCATCGAACGCTTCCGCGTAGAACTCCACGGCAGCGTGCGCCGTGTAGACCCCCGCACAGCCACACGCACTTTCCTTGTCGCGCTGCGCGTGCGGAGCACTGTCGGTGCCCAAGAAAAACTTGGGATTGCCGCCCGTCGCAGCGGCGAGGAGAGCCTCGCGATGCCGTGCTCGCTTGAGAACCGGTAGGCAGTACATGTGCGGCCGAACGCCGCCGCGAAAGATCTCGTTGCGATCGTAGAGCAGGTGGTGCGCGGTGATCGTCGCGGCAACGTGCGCGGGCGCCGACTCGACGAATCGAACGGCATCCTGCGTCGTGATG
>CAYGTG010000931.1:0-1511 GCA_964352485.1 uncultured Nannocystaceae bacterium
GATGACGTGCCGGTCGGTCGCAAAGATGGCCCCGGTCAGCGCGTACTCGCTGGTGGTGTCCACGAGTGCCAGGGTCTCGTCCCACTTGTTGTCATCGTAGACAAAGACGGACAGCACCGGGCCGAACAGCTCTTCCTTCATGGTCCGATACTTCGGATCGTCGGCGACGATCAGCGTGGGGCGAATGAAGTAGCCCTGGCTGTCGTCGTACTCGCCCCCGATCACCTCGGTGACGCCCGAGCCCACATGGCTGCGAGCCTCATCGATCGCGCCGCTGAGCTTCTTGTACGATCGGGCGTCGATCACCGCGCCCATGAAGTTGCGGAAGTCGGACACGTCGCCGACCTTGACGTCCGCCATGAACGCGCCGAGTCGCTCCCGAACCTTGGGCCACAGGCTCCTGGGGATGTAGGCTCGCGAGGCCGCAGAGCATTTTTGGCCCTGGTACTCGTAGGCGCCGCGCAGCAGAGCGACGCTCACGGTCTCGACGTCGGCGCTGGGGTGCATGAGCACAAAGTCCTTGCCGCCCGTCTCGCCGACGATTCGGGGGTATTGGCGGTAGTTGCGGATGTTCTCGCCGATCTGCTGCCAGAGCGTTTGGAACACGCCGGTGCTGCCCGTGAAGTGGAGTCCCGCGAGCTCGGGGGATGCGAAGACGGGCCCGCCGATCGCAGGACCGTCGCCGGGCACGAGGTTGATGACCCCTGGAGGCAGGCCCGACTCGGCGAGGATCTTCATGATGAAGTGGGCCGAGAGCATCGCGGTGGCCGCTGGCTTCCAGACCACCGTGTTGCCGCACATCGCCGGCGCCGTCGGGAGGTTGCCCGCGATCGCCGTGAAGTTGAACGGCGTGATCGCAAAGACGAAACCGTCCAGCGGGCGCGACTCCACGCGGTTCCACAGCCCGGTGGGAGAGCCCGGCTGGTCTCCCATGATCTGCGTCATGTAGTGCGCATTGAAGGCGAGGAAGTCGATGAACTCGCAGGCGGCGTCGATCTCTGCCTGGTGCGCGGTCTTGCTTTGGCCGAGCATCGTCGCGGCATTGAGCGCGGCGCGGTACTTGGTGCGGATCAGATGTGCGGCGCGCAAGAAGACGGACGCGCGATGTTCCCAAGGCAAGGCAGCCCAGGCGGGCTTGGCTTTCTGCGCGGCAGCGATCGCCTGCTGGGCCTGCTCGGGCCCGGCTTGGTGCACCTGACCGATCGGCGTCGCGAGGTCGTGCGGGGACAGCAGGGTCTCGAGCGTTCCGGTGTGGACGGTCTTGCCATCGATGACGGGCCCAAGCTCGAAGCTCTCGGCGCGCTGACGCTTAAGCTCGGCCTGCAGCTCAGCGCGAGCATGAGAGCCGGGCTCGTAGGCGAAGACGGGTTCATTGACGGGCGGTGGGGTTTCGAACAGTCCGTGCGACATGGGGCCTGTGGGGCGATGAGGTGCCGCCGCCACGGTAGGCGCGACGCCTGTGCGAGGCAACGCCGAGGAGGAACAGGACCGACATGAGCACGGGGCCGCGG
>CAYGTG010000931.1:1521-3769 GCA_964352485.1 uncultured Nannocystaceae bacterium
TGGGTCGGTGCTTCGTCGCCGTCGGGGAGCCCCGCGGGAGCCAAACCTACGCCGAGGACCTCGAAGTCGACAACCGCCTCTGACGAGCGCCGGGTCCTCGAACACAGGTTGTCCGACAAGCTCTCGTTCGATTGGAAAGCGTAGACGAGATAGGTCTCGCCGGGCACATAGCGGCGCCCGCACGCCGCTGAGCTGCTCCTGGTGAGCACGTCCACGTAGTTCCCGGTGTCCCCCTTGAACGTGCGCAGGACCTCGAACGTGGTCCGGACCCGCATGCCCTCGGTGGTCGGCGCAGCCGCGCGACCCTCGAAGACCACAGCGGCCTTTTCGGCGGCGGCGAGCGGGGGAGGGGGTCGTACGCATGAACACGCGCGTGCGGCGCTCGGCAGCGCCCACGCCAGGACGAGGGCCATCCCTACCCAGAGCACGCGACGCAGACAGGCCGGCTCCACAAAAGCACCGTACCACGCGCCGCTGGGGTCGTGAGAGACCCCTTTGCCAACCGGCCCGCGTTGGCCTACACGTAGCCCCGCAAGGTCGCCATGCTGACGGTTTCGGAAGTTCGCAAAGCCTACGGGGGCAAGGTCCTCTTTGACGATGTCACCACCACGTTCGACGCTGGAAAGCGCTACGGCCTCACAGGGGCCAACGGTGCCGGCAAGTCGACGTTCATGAAGATCATCGCGGGGATGGTCGAGGCGGACGAGGGGACGATCTCGATTCCACCGAATGCTCGGATGAGCATGCTGCACCAGGACCACTACCGGCACGAAAACGACCGCATTCGCGACGTGGTGCTCATGGGCAACAAACGCCTGTGGGCTGCGATGGCCGAGAAGGACGCGCTGCTCGCCGCCGGCGAGTTCGACGACGAGATCGGCATGAAGCTTGGCGACCTCGAGGTCGTCATCGCTGAGGAGGACGGCTACAACGCCGAGAACGAGGCGGAGCAGCTGCTCATCGGTCTGGGCATCGCCAAGGACCAGCACGAGGAGCCGCTCTCCACCCTGGACAGCGGGATCCGCCTGCGGGTGCTGCTGGCGCAGGCGCTGTTCGGAGACCCCGAAGTGCTCCTGCTCGATGAGCCGACCAACCACTTGGACGTGGATTCGATTCGCTGGCTCGAGGACTTCCTCCACCAGTTCCGCGGCGTGCTTGTGGTCATCAGTCACGACCGTCACTTCCTCAACGAGGTGTGCACCCACACCGCCGACGTCGACTACGAGAACATCATCGTCTACCCCGGTGCGTACGACATGATGCTTCGGCAGAAGATCCAGTACCGAATCCAAGAAGAGAAGCAGAACTCGGCCAAGAAGAAGAAGATCACCGATCTTCAGGACTTCATCCGTCGCTTCGGCGCCAACGCGAAGAAAGCCTCTCAGGCGAGCTCTCGCAAGCGCCAGATGGAGAAGATCCAGGTCACCGACCTCAAGCGCAGCAACATCGAGCGCCCCTTCATTCGCTTCGAGCCCAAGGTTCCTGGCGGCAAGCTGGTGCTCGAGGTCGACGGCGTGCACAAGAGCTTTGACGGCGAAGTCGTGCTCAAGGACCTGTCGTTCACGCTCACGCGCGGAGAAAAGCTGGCCATCATCGGCCCCAACGGTATCGGCAAGACTACGCTGGCCAAGTTGATCGCCGGAGAGGGTGGGGACTATGTCACCGACCGCGGCAAGCTGAAGCTGGGCCACGAGGTCAGCGTTGCCATGATGCCGCAGCAGCACGAAGAGGGCGTACACACCGACGACGATCGGACCGCCTACGACTGGCTCTACCAGTGGGACGAGAAAGCGACCGTGCAGGAGATTCGCGGACTGCTCGGGCGCATGCTGTTCCCGTCGGAGGACGCGGACAAGCCGGTCCGAGCGCTCTCCGGTGGTGAGACCGCGCGCCTGCTGATGTGCAAGTTGACCCTGCTGGGTAGCAACTTGGTCATCCTCGACGAGCCCACCAACCACCTCGATCTGGAGTCGATCCGCTCTCTGACCGAGGCGATGCAAAAATCCGAGGGGACGCTCGTCTTCGTCACCCACGACCAGTGCATGCTCGAAGAGGTCGCGACGTGTGTGCTGGAGCTCAAGGGCGACGGCGGCTTCGACTTCTTCCCCGGTGGGTACGAAGAGTTCCTGACGAAGACCGGCCGCTCCAAAGAAGGCGTCTACGCGCACTGAGCCCGGCAGTCCGTCGCTCAAGCTTCGTTTTCGGCCAGCCAGGCGTCGATCTTCTCAATGTACGGGGCCCACTGCTC
>CAYGTG010000932.1:0-3767 GCA_964352485.1 uncultured Nannocystaceae bacterium
AGCTCGAGGAGGGGCGCCACACGGTGAGCGGATTCATTCCTTGGCGCGAGGCACCGGACAGTCTGCGCGTGCCCGAGTCCATCGGGCTCATCAATCTGACCGTCGGGGGGACGGCGATTCCTTTTCCATCGCGCTCCGAAGCAACGTTGTCGCTCGAGGGTCCGAGCACGGAGCAGGAGCCTGAGGAACCGCAGGAGGAGCCCGACGAGGCGACGGAGCCGGTGCCCGACTCGGAGACGATGGAGGTCTCGCGACGATTGACCGACTGGGTGCCGCTGCGCGTGACGACTCGAATCGATGTCCACGTCGCAGGCGAGGCGCGCGAGCTGGTCTTGCCGAACCCGGCGCTGGAGGACGCGAAGTTGCTGCAGGTCACTTCGCCGGTGCCGGTCACGATCGGCGAGGGGGGCACGCTGGTGCTTCAAGTTCGTCCCGGAACGTTTTCGGTCGAGCTCGAGTCTTTGCTTCCGGGTTCGCCGAGCAGCCTGAGTCCGCCCGGTCACCCGGCGCCGTGGCCCGAGAGCGAAATCTGGGTGTGGAAGGCCGCGAGTGCTGGCCGGAGCATGGGGCAAGTGAGCCTCTCGGGCGCGCAGGCGGTCGATCACACGCGGACCCATGCTCCCAGCGAGTGGCAGGGGGGCGCGACGTATCGCCTCGACTCCGGCGGAGCTCTCGATTTCGAGGTCATCCAGCGCGGCATCTCCGAGACGAGCACCAACACGCTGGCGCTGCATCGGGAGATGCGGGTCGACATGGCCGGGACGGGGTGGACCGTCGTCGACGACATCAGCGGCGAGATGAACACCACGAACCGCATGGACTTGCGCGCGGACCATGGAGTCCTGGGAAGCGTGGCGTCGGCGGGTCAGCCACAGGTCGTCACCGTCAGCGGCGAAGGGCACTCGGGCGTCGAGGTCCGAGGTTCGGCGCTCAACATGCGCGCGATCTGGCGGATCGAGGGCGCGACGTCGAGCCTGCCGCTGGGTGGGTGGTCGGAGGAGTTCGACGCGGTCGAGCTGGAGTTCTCGCTGCCGCGGGGTTGGGACCTGCTGCACGTGGAAGGTCCTGGCTCTGTTGCGCCCACATGGTTTGGCGCCTGGCGACCCCTCGACCTCATCGTGCTGCTCGGCGTGGTCCTGTTGGTGGGGCGAATCGTCGGCCTGGGCGCCGGTGGGGCCGCGTTGATCGGGTTGGGGCTGGCCTACACTCGCAATGGCGACGGCTACTTGATGTTGCTCGCGCTCGTCGCCGCGCTCGCGGTGCTGCTGGTACCGCTGCGGCGACCTCAGAGCAAGGCCGTGGAGCTCAGCCTACGCGGGGTGTGGGCGGTCGTGGCTTTTGTGGTCACCGCATGGGTGGTCTGGAGGGTGCCGGCGGGCGTGGCCGCGGTGTGGCGCGACGGGCTCTCCGGGCTGGCGCATGTCCAGCTCGAACGGGAACTCGAGTCGGTCGCGACGGTGGCGATGGTGCTCGCGGCGGTCGCAGGCGGTGTCTTGGGCGTGGCGGTTCTGAGCGCACGTTCGGCCAAGGGTCTGTCGGGGGTCGTGGCGGTGAGTGCCGTGGGCATCATCGGACTCGCGCTCATCTTCATGACGCTGGGCCGCTCTGCGAGCGATTCGATGGGCGCGGCCGAAGCTCCAGTCAGCGCGGTGGACTTTGGGGAGGTGGGCGCCAAGCAGGAGCAACTCGCGGCTGCCCCCGAGCCCGAGCCTGAGCCCGAAACAGAAGAGGAGGACTACGACGAGCCCACGGAGATCAGCGCGGCGGTGGGCAACGAAGACAAGGACGTCTGGGGCGGTCTCACCGGAAGCGAAGTCGCCGAGGCCTATGGTGTTGGCGGACTCGGATTGGTCGGAACGGGTCGCGGTGGCGGCGGCACGGGCGAAGGCACGATCGGCTTGGGTAATACGGGGCTGATCGGCAAGGGTGGCGGCGGAGCGACCGGCAGCGGCTACGGGCAGGGCTCGGGTGCGGCCTTTGGCGGCAGGGGTAAGCGCGTACCCCAAGTGCGCCAAGGCAAAGCTCAGGTCAGCGGTGGTCTCGACAAGGACATCATTCGTCGGATCGTTCGCTCGCACATCAACGAAGTGCGCAACTGCTACAATCAGGGGCTGACTCGGACTCCCGGAGTCGGGGGTCGCGTCAGCATCGCGTTCTCGATCGCGGCCAGTGGAACGGTCAGCTCGGCGGCGGTGCAAGAATCTACGCTTGCCGACGTCGAGGTCGGCAGCTGTATCAGCAAAGCGGTCAAGCGCTGGAAGTTTCCCAAGCCGCAGGGCGGAGCAACGGTCGCCGTGACCTATCCCTTCGTTCTCAGCGATGGGGGCGACGGGGCTCCAGCTGAGGAGCGCTTTGTCGCCAAGGACGTCGAGCTTCCCGAGATCGAGCCGCCGGCGGTGCCGCAGACCGGCGAGGGTGTCCCCACGTGGTCGGGTCCGCGTTGGACGATGAGCCTGGACCGGACGGTCAAGAGCGACGAGTCGATCACGTTGTGGCTGGTCTCGCCCACCGCCTCTCGCGTGGTGTCGATCGTTCGGGCTCTGGCATTGATGTTGTTGGCGTTCCTGCTGCTGCGGGCGGGGTGGTTTGTTCGTCCCACCCCCGGCTCGCTTGCGTCGACGACGGCTGCCCGGGCGGCCTCGGTCGGCGCGGCCGTGCTGCTGTTCTTGGCCGTACGGCCGGCCGTCGCGGCTCCACCATCCGAGCTCCTCGAGCAGCTGGCCCAGCGGGTCAACGCCGAGCGACCGCTGGCACCCTCGCCGGACTGCGGGACCGACTGCGCCTTGGTCAACAAGCTCGAGGTCAGCATCGCAGGCGCGGAGCTGACTCTGAACGCCGAGGTCCACATGGCGGGTCCAGGTGTGTGGGCGTTGCCTGGACCGCTCGAGACCTGGACGCCGAGAAGCGTGAGCGTGGACGGAAAGCGGGCGCGGGCGATCGC
This sequence comes from uncultured Nannocystaceae bacterium, assembly GCA_964352485.1. GTDB lineage: Bacteria > Myxococcota_A > Polyangia > Nannocystales > Nannocystaceae > CAJXVA01. The sequence continues at coordinate 2,942 of CAYGTG010000932.1, forward strand.
GGTGCACGAGGGGCAGCTCCTGCTGCATCTGGGGCCGGGCCTGCATGCGGTCGAGCTCGAAGGTCCCGTGGGGGCCGATGCTCTCGATCTCGACCTCGCGGGCGCCCCGAAGCATGTGGTGGTCTCCGCCGAGGGGTGGAGCGCCGATGGCGTGGACGAGGACGATCTGGCGCAGAGCCTGCACTTCGAGCGTGATGCCGGGGACGAGCCTTCGGCAGCCGACCCCGACGACCCCGACCCGCAGGAGCCCGAGGACCCGGTCGACGCCGACTCGGAGCGTCAGTCTCGCGACATGGAGCCGTGGTTCGCGCTCGAGCGCCGGATTCAGATCGGCCCGCGCTGGACGGTGGAGACCACGGTCACGCGTCTCAGCCACGGCCCTTCGCCCACCAAGCTGCGGGTGCCGCTGCTGCCTGGTGAGAGCATGCTCGAGGCGACCGGCAAGGTCGACGACCCCAAGGCCACGGTGACCCTACGCGAGCCGGGCGAGAGCATCGGCTGGACCTCGGTCCTCGAACCTCGGGCCACCTTGGAGCTCGTTGCACCCAAGGACGCGAAGTGGACCGAGACGTGGGTCATCACGTGCGCTGGTGCGTGGCAGTGCAGTGACGAGGGGACTCCGGCGAGCTTCGACAGCGGGGGCGAACGCGTGTTCCATCCGTGGCGGGGCGAAACGTTGCGCCTGTCGTTCTTCGAGCCCAGCCCGGCCGAAGGACAGCTGCTGGCCGTCGACGAGGCCAACCTCGAACTCGACCTCAGCGAAACGGGAACCGACGCTCACCTGACGCTGACGGTGCGCACGGCGACCGTCGGCGTCAGGTGAGCG
>CAYGTG010000933.1:0-3762 GCA_964352485.1 uncultured Nannocystaceae bacterium
GGCGACGGGATCATGGATCCGGACGACAAGTGCGTCGACGAGCCGGGCGTGCCCGAGTACGACGGCTGCCCGATCCCGGACACGGATGGAGACGGCATCCTGGATCCCGACGACAAGTGCGTGAACGAGCCGGAGACGGTCAACCAGTACGAAGACGAGGATGGTTGTCCCGACGCCGTGCCGGAGAAGGTTCAGCAGTTCACCGGGGTGATCGAGGGCATCTTCTTCGACACCGCCAAGGCGTCGATCAAGAAGAAGTCCACGGCCAAGCTCGACAACGCCGTCTCGGTGCTCAAGGAGTTCCCGAAGCTCCGGATCGAGGTCAGTGGACACACCGACGACCGAGGCAACGACGACTACAACACGCAGTTGTCGGCCGACCGAGCGGAGTCGGTGAAGGAGTACATGGTGGCCGCGGGCATCGACGGCAGCCGCATCGAGACTCGTGGCGCCGGCGAACTCGAGCCGCGCGAGAGCAACAAGACCAAGGCCGGCCGGGCGAAGAACCGCCGGATCGAGTTCAAGCTACTCAAATAGGGGCGGACAGGGGGACTGACGATGGACACGAAAACAATACGATGGCTTCTATCCAGCGGACTTGTGGCGACGGGGCTGACGGGGTGTGCCGACCCGTGCTCAGATGATGGACTCCTGCAGGATGACGTCTCCGAGTGCCCAGCGGACGTCGGCGGCGGTGAGTCGGACACAGACAGCCACACGGTCAGTGACTCTCAGACGGCGACCGAGTCCGAGTCGGAGTCGGACACCCTCGAAACCGACACCCTCGAGACCGACTCGAACGGCGGCGCCGACTGCATGGACGGCATGCAGAACGGCGACGAGACCGACGTCGACTGTGGCAACAGCTGCGGCGCCACCTGTGAGGACGGCGAGGGGTGCGACGACGGTGCCGACTGCGTCTCGGGGTTGTGCAACGAAGACACTCTGACGTGCGAACCGGGTGATCCTGTTTCGTACTGCGAGGACGCCGACGATGACGGCTTTGGCGATCCTGATACGTGCATCGACGTGCCTCCTGGAGAGGACCCGCCCGACGGCAGCGTGCCCAACGGTGACGACTGTGCCGACGACAACCCCAACGCGTATCCCGGAGCGGCCGAAGAAGAGCCCGACCTGTGCGCCGAGGACGAAGACGGCGACGGGTACGGGGACGCGAACCCGCCCGATGGCGTGGATCCCGGCTCCGACTGCGTGGACACCGAGGCCGACATCTATCCCGGCGCCGCCGAGCTGGAGCCGGAGCTGTGCACGGCCGACGTGGACGACGACGGCTACGGTGACGACAGCGCGACGGATATCGATCCGGGCGCCGACGACGGCACCGACTGTGCCGACGACAACGCCAACGCGTTCCCCGGTGCGGCCCCCAACGACAGCCCCACGGCCTGCCTCGAGGACGAGGATGGCGACGACTATGGCGACGCCGATCCCCCCGAAGGCGTCGATGCCGGGACGGATTGCGACGACATGGACGAGTCCGTGCCGTTCATCGTCGTGGGCATTCCCGACGACTGTCCGACTGCCGAGCTTCTCGACGGATCGCTGGGCTGCGAGTTCTACGCGATGCCGCTTGCCAACGATGCTGGAGCGCCGCCGACCTACCAGCTGCTTCTCGCGAACGCGCATCCTTCCAACACCGCCTCGGTGACCGTGGAGACGCTGATCGGTGGAGTGTGGACCCCATTGGTCGGGCCCGTGGATATCGCGCCCGAGGCTCAGATCATCGAGGACGTCCCCTACAATGCATCGGGGTCGACGGCGATCAGTGTGGGCGGCGCCTACCGAATCGTGTCCGATGTCCCGATCGCCGCCTATCAGGCCTCAATCTCTCAGTTTACCTCTGACGCTTCTCTTCTCATTCCGGTCGCGTCATGGAGCACCCAGTACGACGTTGTCGGGTACGACGGTGTCAACGTGCCCTTCGGCGAGTTCTTCGCGGTGGTGGCGGGAGAAGACGGGACCGACGTGACGATCACACCCTCTCAGACCATCATCGGTGGCGGCGGAGTTCCGACGATCGCCGTTGGAGACTCTGAGGTCATTACCCTCGACGAAGGCGACACTGTGGTGTTGATGGCGTCGGGCTCCAACGCGACGTCGGATGCCTCTCTCACGGGGACGCTCATTTCCTCGAGCGCCCCGGTCGGTGTCTTCACGGGAAGTGAGTGCAGCAACATCCCGGGAGGAAGTCCCTTCTGCGACCACCTCGAGGAGATGCAGACGCCGACGAACACCGCGTCGACCACCGTCGTTGCGGCTCGAATGCCTCCGCGCGGGGTCGTGGTCGAGGACGCGATTTGGCAGATCTACGCAATCGAAGATGCTGAGGTGAGCTTCGACGCGCTTGCAGGCGTGACGGGACTGCCTCTGGGTCCGGTGAGCATCGCGGCCGGGGACTCGCTGGAGCTGTCGGTCGGCGGTAGCGTGGCCGAGCCGGGTGACTTCGTCGCCGAGTCCGACGCGCCGATCATCGTCTCGCAGTTCCTTGCGGGCTCTTCGACCGTGGGTACGGTGGCGCCGGGGCTCGCCTCGGGCGACCCGGCCCACGTCATCATGCCGGGTGCTTCTCAGCTGCTCGAGGCCTACGTCGTGAGTACGGTAGCCGGCAACGTGGTCAACCACCTCACGGTGACTCGCCAAGCGGGCTCGGGCGACATCGACCTGGACGGGGCCGCGATTCCAGCCACAGACTTCGCGACGATCTCCGGCGAATGGGAAGTCGCGCGAATCCAGATCACCGAGGGGTCGCATGTGTTGACCAGCGCGGATGCGTTCGCAGTTGTGGTCTCCGGCTACAACGAGGACAACAGCTACGCGTACCTCGGCGGCGGCCAGGCCCGCGCGCTGGTCTGCGAGTAGTGCTCGGGGCTCGGGCCTCACGCACGGCGGAGATCGGCTCGGCCGTCGTTACCGCCGGCGTGAGACTCGCTTGGCGGCGGCCTCCAGCACCCGTGACGAGAACGGTGCGGGTCCCTCGGACTGCAGCGCCTCGGACGCGGCTTCGTCGAACGTGCGCAGCGTATGCCCCGGCATCGAATCCCACAGCAGGTCGTGGGTTGCCAGCAGATCGCTGAGCAGTCCCTCGACAAGCTCCTTGGCGATCGAAAAATCGGTGCCGGAGACGAGCTTGAGCCAGTAGCTGGAGAGCTTGGGCGACAGCAGCGGCACATTGATCGTCACCGGCGCGGTGCCGCGGAGGCTGGCGATGCGCAGCAGGATCTCCTTGGCACTGAGCACTTCTGGGCCCGGCAAGTCGTAGATCGACGACTGCGCGCAGTCGATCGTCGCGGCCGCGGCCAGCCCCGCCACGACATCATCGATCGCGACCGGCTGCGAGCGTGTCTCCATCCACTTGGGCAGCAGCATGAACGGCAGGCGGACGGCCAGGTCGCGACAGATCCGCCAGCTCGCGCTCCCCGGTCCGATGATCATCCCCGCGCGCAGCTCGATACACGGCACAGAGCCGCTGCGCAGCACCTCGCCGGTTGCCAGACGGCTCTCCAGATGCGGCGAGGGGGGGCCCGCCGGCGCGACCCCTCCCAGGTAGACCAGTCGCTTCACCCCGGCACTCTCGGCGGCGCGCAGCAACCCCTGCGCGGCCCGAAGCTCACGCTCGCGGTACCCGGCGCCCTCGGCCATGGCGTGGACGAGGTAGTAGATGACGTCGATGCCATCCACCGCCCGCGCAACAGTATCGGGCTGGTGCAGGTCCAGCTCGATCCACTTGGCGTCGGGGTGACG
>CAYGTG010000934.1:0-3760 GCA_964352485.1 uncultured Nannocystaceae bacterium
TTCGGGGGACTCCGGCGATTCGGGGGACTCCGGTGACTCCGGTGACTCCGGTGACTCCGGCGACTCCGGTGACTCCGGAGTCTTCCGAACTGTTGGAATCGCTGGACTCACCGTCGTCGTCGTCACCGGAATCGCTGGACTCACCGTCGTCGTCGTCGTCACCGGAGTCGGCAGACCCATCGGTGTCGCCCCCTCCATCTTCGATCGTGATGTCGCAGGCGGGCAGACCCAGTACGAACAAGCTCAAGAGGAGGGGAGTGAACCGCTTCACATCAGGGAAGACGTTCGCGATGCGCACAGGTTGCACACCAGCCCTCAGATTGTTCGGCACCGCCTGGTCAGCGCCGGCGTTCGACGCATAGGGACTGGGGCAGTTGGGGAGCCCTGCACCGAGCAGCTCGACGAGTCTCCGCACCTCGTGTCCAAAACGATATCGCGCGGGGGAATAGAGCGTGCGCTACGATGGTCAGGGAGCTGTGTCGGAGTCGAAGCGAACCACAGGATGGGTGTTGGTGGCCTGGATGGCCAAGCTTGGCTTCGCGTTGTTGGCTGTGTCCACGCCGCTGCTCGGGGTGTGGATTGGGTCTTCGTTGGCGCGGATGTTCGATGGGCCCTTGTGGCTCCCGATTCTCTGCGGCGCGTTGTGCTTCCCGGTGCTCCCGCTGCTGTGGGAAGCGGTCGGTCGCTGGCGTCGACGCAACAGCACGCGCCCCCCGGTTCTGACGGTCTTCGACCGCCTGCTTCTGCGCACGCTGTCGATCAATGTGCTGTTCGTCGGTGGGCTCCTTGCGCTCTACCCATCGACCGTGTTCACGGCGTTGTCCGAGCGCGGCGATTGGATGCTGGAGGGAAGGGACGAGCCGTGGGCGGAGCAGGCGCGGGACGTGTTGCACGCGACCGCCGACCGCATGCAGTGGATCCATGAGCTGACGCATCCCAACGAATACGAAGAGCTGATCGACCCGACGTCCACCGGCGATCACACCGAGATCGACTCAGACAACTGGGGCGAGTTTTCGTGGCCTTCGCAAGGCGCCGCGTCCAAGCCAGAAGACGTCTTTCGCAACGATGCGTGGCCGTTCAAGCCCGAGCTTCATTCGCTGGTGCTCGAGATCCCCGCCGACGCGCAGACTACTCCGCAGGCGGTCGGAACGTTCCTCGCCGAGCATGAGCCCGACCCACTCCAGCGGCTCAAGGCCGTGCACGACTACGTCGCGAACCGAACCGCGTACGACGTGCCCGCGCTTCGTACGATGCAGTTCCCGCCCCAAGACGCTCAGACCGTGCTCGACACCGAGATCGCGGTGTGTGCCGGCTACGCTCAGCTGGTCAAGGCGATCGGGGACGCAGCCGGCCTCGAGGTGGTGGTCGTCGTCGGCAAGACCCGATCGAGCGACGGGCTGGGCCACGCCTGGAACGCAGCCAAGGTGAGCGGCAAGTGGTACCTGCTCGACGCGACGTGGGATGCGGGATCTGTTGGCGGGGACACGTTCACCAAGTCGTTCGGCACCGGATATCTCATGACGCCGCCGGCCGTTTTCTTGGCGGACCACTTTCCCGACGACGAGAAGTGGCAGTTTGTGGAAGAGCCGCTGTCGATGGGGGACTTCCTCCGCCAGCCCAACCTCGAGCCGAGCTTCTTTGTCTATGGATTCCGGCTGCTCTCGCCGCGTCGTCCCACCATGACCGTGGACGGTCGCTCCATCACCTTGGCGCTCGAGAACCCCAACAACTTCGACATCTCTGCACAGTCGTTCGTTGGGGAGACATGGGAGGGCGAGTCCTCCCGCTGCGAGGTCCAGCGCGACGATGTGGTGGTCTGTCCCCTCGCCGCGACGGGTCCAAACCTCGTCGTGCTGTTCGGTCCGGACCACCAGAACATGGCGCAGGTCCTCGTGACCCGGAAGTAGGCTCACGCCTGGAGACGCGGCAAGTACGTCCGAAGGTCGCCCACGACCACCTGATCCAGCGGCGTCATGTTGTATTGCGAGCCGCGCATGTCTCCGTAGCCCGGCTGTCCGTTCACTTCCCAAGCCTCGGGCTCCAGGCCCATCGCGAGCATGCAGGTGACGAGCACCCAGTTGTAGCTGGTGCCGATGAACTCGGACCAGCGGTTGCGGGTAAAGTCCGTTCGATAGTCGAGGTATGAGCCGGTCCGCAGTCGACCACCGCAGGATCCGATCATGAGCAGCTGGTTGTCCAGCGCCAGGTGGTTGACGTCGACGTCATCGATCTGGTTCCCGCTGGCGCCGTTCTGGTTGCCGATCTCGTTGTTCACGAGCACGAGCGAGTTGTCGAGCAGCGTTCCACCGCTGACCGGATCCTCGCCCACATCGAGCTTTGTCAGGAAGTCGGTCAGGTAGCCCATGTGCCACGCATGAGCGTTGCGAATGCTCTGGAGTGCTCCGGGGTCACTGTTGTGAGAGGCGCCATGGTGCCCGCCTGCCACGCCATGGAGTGCGCTGGTGAGTAGGACGTCAGGGTCCAGGTAGATGTTGACGACCTGGGTGAGCTCGCACCGAAGCGCGGCGACGGCAATGTCCACCACTGCCTGGGCTCGGGCGTTGACGTCCTCCGGCGCATTGCCAAGGCTGCTGGGATCTTCGGGGGGAGCGCAGTCCGCCGCCGCGAGCGAGAGCTGGTTTTCCAGCGCGTACATGTGCTCGACGTGCTCGTCGAGGAGGTCCCGGTCGGACGCCGAAATCCGAGGGTGGTTGCGGACCTCGCCGTAGTGCTCGAGCGCGCGGTCGACCAGGAGTCTCTTCTGCTCGCGTCGACGCGTGGCTGAGACGTCGTCGACGTCGAGGTCAGCAAAGAGCGACGCGAATGCCTGGGACGGGTACAGCCCCGGTTGCTCGATGAGCTCGCCCGTCGCAGTTGTGGTGACCGAGCACGATGCTGCGGTCTCAGACCACCGGATGCCGAGGCTCAAGGGGATCGATGGGATCTCGAACGCGTTTTGTGCGATGAGGTTGTCGATCGACGAGGGGAGGGTGGAGACCTCGATGCCATCGACGTTGCCCCAGCCGAACAGCCCCGTGCGGCGGTTGTGGTCGGCGGTGTCCAACCGGTCGATGTGGCGCAGCAGGTTCATCCGCTCGCGGAAGGGATCAAACGAGGTGTCCAGCAGGGTGGAGATGGGTCCATCGATGTCGGTCAGAGACATCTCCCGAACGTTGGGCTCGACCAGCGACAACCCGGAGACCGCGTCATTTGAGGGGAACCAATCGTGGCCGTACATCCCGTTGGTGATGCGCCACGAGACGAAGTTGCGGCGAACACCGTCGGCGATGCGCGCCCGCGCTGCGGAGGGGGGAAGCAGCGAGGACAACGTCGGGATCGCGAGGACGGCGCCGCCGGTCCCCATCAAGAAGCTGCGTCGGCCAAGGCGCTTGGGATTGTTCATGGCGTCCTCACGTGTCGAAAGCGGTCGGAGACGACGAAGTCGATCAGGGCATCGCGAATCGAGGTGGGGGCGTCGTCCTCACCCGCGAGCCGCGTGGAGAGTTCCTTCACCATGCAGATGTCCTCGTCGGTGAGCTCGCGACCCAGCATGTTGCGCGCGAGACTCTCTGCCAGGCAGTGCGGTCCTTCCTGACTCGAAGCCAGAGCTTCCGAGAGCGCCACGGGGTTGTCGACGGATACCGTTTGGCCGTCGAGCAAGACCTCCGCTGCCGTGTTGATCGGGAGCTCCGAGTCGCCGACGCGTTCGGTCTCGATCCACTGCCCGAGGTCACCGAAGTGTCCCAGCGGAGCGCCC
>CAYGTG010000935.1:0-3759 GCA_964352485.1 uncultured Nannocystaceae bacterium
GCGGTCCTCGCGGTTGTGGGCCTGTGGGTCTTGATGCTGTTCACGGTGGTGCCCAAGGAGATCGAGACCCGGGAGCGAATGCTCGCGGCGAAGGCGGCGGTCGAAGCCGCGCAAGACCGCGATGGCCGGTTCCCCGCATCTGCGACCAGCGGGTTGCTGTCGGCGGCCGAACTCGACCTCGACAATCGCGACGGGTTCGGGCGCCCCATGATCTACGAGGTCTCGGGCCGCTGGAAGCTGCAGTCGTACGAGATTCGCTCTCTGGGCGAGGACGGGGAGCGGAGCGACGACGATATGTGCATCCGCGGAGAGTCGGAGCTGATGCGGCTGGTCGACTCCGCGCTCGAGGCCGTCCTCCGCCGGGCCCTGGGGGGCGACGCGACCCTCGAGGACGACCTCGCGTCCCTCGAAGCCCTACGCTGCTGATTCAAGCCCGGGTGTTTCAAGCGCACCCCGTAGAGAGAACAGGTCAGCCCCGCGAGCAGGGACCCCCCTCGGCCTCCGCTCGGACCCCACAGTGCGGGCAAAATGCGTGTTCACGGACCCGTCGCTCACAGGACGCGCAGCTTCGAAGCGGCACGGTGAGAGCGTACCGCCTGGGGGTCATCTGCGCGTCGGCGGCATCTCGACGCGATATGGGCGCCACGGGCCGCCGTCGCCGACCGTCCCGTCCTCGTTCGGGCCCCAGCAACTCACAGTGCCGGAGCGATGCCGAATGCATGCCACACCACCGATCGCCACCTCCGCCGCGTCGTCCACCCCTATCGCAACGGGGGCCGCTTCGGGCTCCCAACACCTCACCTCACCCCGACCCGTGACACCGCAGCACATGTTGTCGCACGCCAGCTGTTTCATGGCCGGCCCTGGGATCGTCCGTGGCTCGCTGACCTCGAGCCGCGGCCCGCGGCGTTCGTATTGTCGGACCATGCCCCAACAAGAGACCCCGCCTTTGCCGTTGAGTACGCACCCCCGGTCGGGCCCGAGCGCAAGGGTCTTGGCATCCCAGACCCCGGGAATCGGCTCGCGGACATAGTGCCGATAGGCACCGCTGGAGTCGCTCGACGCCACGCTGCATTCCACACCGCCACCCTGCCGAACGAGGCAATACTTGAAACCGTCGATGTCGACAGCGGTCCCGCGCCCCCACGGGGCGGTGCCAAGAGATGATGGCGTCTCGCCGAGACCAGCGCATTCGAGAACTCCGCTCCGGATCCCGCAGAGCCCGATGTCGGCGGACATCGTGTCGGTGGCTCCGAGGACCTTCTGGACGGGCTGCCCAGGTTGCCCGCAATGGACACCACTCGCCGAACGAACGCACACGCGCTGACGATCGATGCCGACGTCGAGCGCAGGCGGGAACCCCTCGAGGCGCTGCGGGACGGCGGAGGCCCACCCGCCTGTGTGTCCCCAGCAGTAGACATCACCGCCCTGGACGGCAGTACATGCCAGGTCGTCACCCACGGCGATCGCGATCGCGGAGTCGATTCCCGGGATGGGCGATGGCTCCTCGACATAGTGGGATCCCCAGCACCACAGCGAATCGTCCTCGAGGAGTGCGCAGGATCTCGAGATCGCGACGGCAGGCGCCGGAAGTGCGATGGCCTTGAGGTCGTCGGGGCTCAACTCGGGCTCCATTCGTTCCCAGCATCGCACCGCACCGCTTGCGTCTCGCGCACAGACGCCGTCATGATCCACAGCCAGCTCAACGCTTTCGCGTAGCGGGACCGAGTAGACGGTCTGGTTCCGGGCTTCGTCCCCGTGCCGGTTCATCTGCGTCAGGCACCGAACCCCGCCTGGGTCGACGATGAAACACCCCGCCGAACTTCCTCCGGCGGCCATCATCTGCGCGCCCTCGACCGGCTGTTCGGTGAGCACACCGATGGGGTGCCCTGGATGCTGGTAGCGCTCCGCGCCTGGAAACCGAGGCTGTGAGCACTGCACACGTCCGTCCCGAAGCAGGAAGCACGCCGTCTGGCCGAGGTAGGCTTCGACGCGGAGCGCATCCACGAGCCCGTCGACGGGCACCAGGGCCGCTCCTGGCCGCTCGCCGCACGCCCCCGTGCCGTCCGTGCGAACGATGCAAAACACCGTGCCCGTCCACATCACGCTCCGCACATTTCTGAGTCCCGGGACTGGGCTCACCGCGTCTTCCCGATCCCAACACGCCACCTGCCCGTCGTCCAGCACGGCACATCCGCTTCGATTGCTCGCGTCGTACGAAATGGACGCGGCGTTCGAGATCTCCAGCCATTGAACCTGGGATTCGGCGGGCGGCGCGACGACGGGAGCTGTGGGCGAGGCCTGTTCCCAGCAGCCGACCCGGCCGCCCTTTCGGATGCATCCGGACCATCGAGCCCCCTGAACTTGCACCTCGACCCCACGTTCCGCTGCGGTTCCCCGCTCCGGCTCGGGGCTTTGGACGGCGGCGCTGGCTGTTGGTTTGTCGGTCTCGGGCGACCCGGGACCTGCGCTCGCGGCCATGGTGCCGCGCTGAGGCGAAGACGAGCAGGCTGCGACGCCGACGACCGACGCAAGGGTGAGACGGCGCGCCAACCGGGTGGCGTCGCCGAGCAGGAACCCTCGATTCAGAGTGCGCATCGCGAAGGAGTCTACAGACGCCGCAAACGCGCACGCGACGGAAAACGATCGTGTTCTGCTCTTCGGGGACGGTCGCAGTGCGATGGTGCACGATCGTCAACCTCGACCCCGCGGGCGGTGGCGACAACGGCCGATGTCCGCGCGACAAGCCACGGCGGCTTGGCATCTCGATCGCGTCGCGCGATCGGCTATGCTTTTCGCAGTGAGTTCCGGGGCGGCGAAGCGTGCGACGTACGAGGATCTGTTGGAGGTCCCCGAGCACATGATCGGCGAGATCGTCGATGGCGTGCTGTATACGCAGCCGCGCCCCGCGAGCCGGCACGCGTTTGCGACCTCCGGTCTGGGGGCCGATCTCGTCGTTTCGTTTCAGCGCGGCCGGGGTGGTCCCGGGGGTTGGTTCATTCTCGATGAGCCTGAGCTTCGTCTCGGCTCAGAGGTGCTCGTCCCCGATTTGGCGGGCTGGCGACGCGAGAGAATGCCGGAGGTCCCCGATACGCCGTCCTTCGACCTCGCGCCCGACTGGGTGTGTGAGGCCATCTCGCCGTCGACGGCCGCTCGAGATCGTACGATCAAGCTCGATGTCTACCGCCGCGAAGGCGTGCGCCACCTGTGGTTTCTCGATCCGCACGCGCGCACGCTCGAAGTGCTCGCGCTCGATGGCGAAGGCTACCGAATCGCCGCGACCTTCGCGGGTTCGGTGAGGGTGCGCGCCGAGCCGTTCCACGCGATCGAGCTCGACCTCTCTGTGCTGTGGCTGCCGGAACCCGCTGAGCGCTGACGCTGCGCCTCCGTCGTCATTGAACGGACGGCGCGGACTACGCAACAACGGACAGCGTGGGTGAGGCGAGGTCGTCGTCGTCGCTGAATATGTTTCCGATGAAGCTCTCGTCGGGCTTGGGCTCTCGCGCCGCGGGCTTGGGCGCACCCATGGAGCAGCGACCGCAGAGTTCGCCGCCGTCGTCGATGACGACCGCATGCCCTCTGACGTCGCCGATCACGCGGCCGGTCTTCGCGATGGTGAGCTTGCCGTCCACGTCCATGTTGCCAGTCACCGTCCCGCTGACCACCACGTCTCCGCAGGCGCGCACGTCCCCGGTAATCTCGCCGTCCGCCTCGAGGGTGAGCGGACCACAGGTGAGGTCGCCGTTGACCACTCCGGCC
>CAYGTG010000936.1:0-772 GCA_964352485.1 uncultured Nannocystaceae bacterium
AACCAACGGCGTGGGCCCGATCTCCTGCGTCGCCGACCTCACCGGTGATGGCCGCCCCGAGCTCATCGCCGGCGCCACCGTCTACACCTTCACCGGCACCGTTGGGGTCGACTTCGCCGGCTCGCAGCTGTGGCAAGGCACCCCCGCCGACGGCTACTGCGGCGTGGCCGACTTCAACGGCGATGCCCTGCCCGAGGTCGTCACCGTGCGCAGCAACGCCATCACGATCTTCGACGGCCAAACCGGCGCGACCATGGCCTCCGCGACCATCACCGGGGGCGGCGCCGGAGGCCCGCCCAACATCGCCGACTTCGATGGCGACAACATCCCAGACATCGGCACTGCCGGCGGCAACAACTACGTGGTCGTGCAGTGGAATGGAACCGAAGCCCTGGAGGAGCTTTGGAACGCCGAGACTCGCGATGGCAGCTCCCAGCGCACCGGGTCCTCGGTGTTCGACTTCGATGGGGATGGTCGCTCCGAGGTCATCTACGGCGACGAGTGGTACCTCCGCATCTATCCGGGCACCGAGCCCGACTGTCCCGGAGGGCCCAACTGCGACGGCATCATGACCGACGAAGAGGTGCTCTTCATCGACATCAACTCTTCGCGCACCCGCTCGGAGAACCCCATCGTCGCCGACGTCGACGGCGACTTCAAGGCCGAGATCATCGTCAGCACCAACAACGAGTCCGGCCAGGGCGCGATCGGGGATGCGGGCATCGAGGTGTTCGAGGACCGCCTGGACAACTGGGTCGGCACGCTGCCGATC
>CAYGTG010000936.1:782-3757 GCA_964352485.1 uncultured Nannocystaceae bacterium
CCAGCACAGCTACCACGTGACCAACGTCCGGGTGGACGGCAGCATCCCGGAGATCGAAGACCCCAACTGGACCACCCCCGTCGGCAACCCCTACAACAGCTACCGTCGCAACGGCCAGGGCTCGCTCGAGGCCTTGTGCGCGCCCGACCTGACCGCGGCCGATCTGACCCTGGACCAGTTCAGCTGCACCGAGGCCGAGCTCGACCTCTCGGTGAAGATCATCAACGAGGGCTGCCTGGGCGTGGGTCCGGGCGTGAATGTTTCGCTGTATGAAGACGGCGCGCTGCTGCAGACCTTCGTCACCGATGTCGCGATTCCGGCCGGCGGCACCCTCACGCTCGATCTTCCGATCGCGCCGCCGGCGGACCCGCCCTACTCCTTCACCGTTGTCGTCGATGACGACGGCATGAGCATGGGCGCGTTCAACGAGTGCATCGAAGACAACAACGGCACCGACCCGGTCGAGGGCTGCGAGCCGATCGGCTGAGTGACACGCGGCGCAGCGGGCTCCCCACGACGACGAGGCCGTTTCGGGCTGAAGGACAGACCACCCTCGCCGGTCGTAGGCCCCATTTCGCCGAATCGCCTCGGCCAGCTATCATCATCAGACCACGATGTCGGATGCACTGCGCGCGTACCTGCGAGATCGTGATCTCGGAGAGCTTCAAGACCACCTCGAACTCGGGGGGGGTTTTCCTGGCGAGCACGCTCAGGTGCTCCAAAGCCTCTTGGCCACGACGCTCCACGGCACATATCTGATCGGTGCAACGGACGATGCAGCCCACGCGCACTTCGATCTCGGCCAGACGAGCGAGCTCGTCTATCGCCAGGCGTTGCTGGCAGACACGCTGGAGATCGCGGGAGCATCGCTGTCGGTGCCCACCGGCCAAGGCCAACGAGTGTTGGACGCAATCGCCACGGCGCGAATCCGGGGCACCCGCCCGCCGCCTGAACCACGGACCTCGTTTGCCTCGTCGTACTGCGAGTCGATGCGAAGCGCGGAACGTGCGTGGGTCTCGATGTGGCTCGAGCCGCAGGAGCGCTTGTTGGCGTGGCTGCACACCGAAGACACGCGCGCGGTGAGTTCCGAGATCATGGGCAATACGGCGGCCCCGCTTCGCTATGTCCTCACCGACCGGCGTCATGCGCTCGTCGGGATATCGCCGGTCGGCGATCTGGTGCTGGAGGACCTGCCGTGGTCGAAGCTGGCCGTCGAGCGGTCCGTCGTGCGCGGCGGTGTCGTCACGGGCCCGGCCAGCTGGAAGACCACGCGCAGCAATGTGGGTGCGTATCAGGCCCTCCACGCGGTTCCGGGGATGGCCTCTGTGCAGGCCGCCCGCGAGGTCGCCCGCTTGCTCTGGCGGCAAGCCAAGCGTGACGCGGACGATGAGCTGCGGGCCCGAGTGTTGCTGAGCACGCAGCCGACCGATGCCCTGTCCGCGCTCAGTCTCGCGTGGCTCATCGATGCTCCGGCGGACGGTCCGCCTGCGCTGTCCGAGCCTGCGACCGCTGCTCTCACCGCGCTGCAGACCCAGCCGCACGCAGAGCAGACCCTCGCGGACTGGGCTTCGGACTGGGGGCTCGCGCGCGCGCACCAGCGGGTCGTGGTCGCGACGCTGAGGGCGGTCGACAAGACGCACGCTGCCTTGGCGCTGGAGCTTCATGAACGCCTGCACACGGCGGCACCCACCGAAGAGCAGGGCATCGCGGCGGACCACATGCTGGCCGAGCACATGCTGCAGGTGGGCATGCCGGCGCGGGCAGCCGCCGTGCTTCGGACGACACTCGAGCGCCTGCCGAATGCAGAGGTCTATGAGCTCGTCGCCCCGCAGCGGGAGGATGTGCTCACCGATACCGAGGATGAGCAGGCAGCACTCCGTGGTCGCCTCGCGAGGGTCGCGACGCTGGAGCTCCTGGTGAGCGCGACCGGTGCGCCCGAACGAACGGCATCGCTGCGCGAGCTGGCCACGCTGCAGCCCCTGCACCCGCAACGGTTCGTGGTCTTGGCCGAACACCTCGAGCACCATCCGGAGCCCACCGATCCCGACCTCAGGGCCCGCGCACACGCGGTCGCGCACTTGTTGGCGGATCCCGATTCCTTCTCGCAGGATGAAGCCCCGCCCGTGCCCCACGTCCGCGGGCTGCAGACGCAGCAGATCGAAGCGACGCTGCGACATCGCGAGGCCCGCGACGGCGGCGTGATGGGCAGGCTGCAGACGCTGCTCGCCAAGGTGTCCGCCCCCGACGGCTCGGCGGTCAAGGCCTACTGCGAGCGCGTGCAATACAAAGCCCACCCAGACCTCGAGTCTGCGATCACCGCGGCGACGGTGGTTCTGGGTGTTCCCGCCATGCTCGCCTACGTCTCGCGTGGCGAAAAATCGATCGGCATGCGGGCGTACGAGGGTGACCTACCGTTTCTCGTCGTGGGCGGCGATCATCTCGACGCAGGGGCCGACGCGTACTTGCCCCCGGCCGCGCTGCACTTCGCCGTGGGCGCCGAGCTTGCCCACCTCCGGCTGGCGCACTCCCGCGTGACCCCCTCCGAGGTCTGGGCCGGAGGACTCGAGCTCGGGGTCGAGGGGCTGGGCGTGATGTTCGCCGCCACACCGCTGATCAAGAAGGTCTACAGCACGACCCTCGGAAAGATCTTCAGCACCGTCGGAGGGCCCATCGTCGACCGGGTGCGCGGCAACCTCAAGGCCAACAAGACCCAGCCGCGAGGTTCGCTGTCCCACGACAACAGCGAGCTGGTGGCCGCGCACCGCGTGATGCAGTTCACCGCGGACCGGGCCGGCCTGTTGTTGGCCGCCTCCCCCACCGCGGCGATTCGGGCGATGTTCGCCGGACACCCGTCAAGCCTTGCCAAGTGGTCCTTGGTCCATCGCCACCCCCTGATCGAAGTCCTGATCCGCGGCGAGGATGCCTCCGAGCGCGACCAGATGCTTGCGGTGCGGGTCGCCGCGATGCTGGCGTTC
>CAYGTG010000937.1:0-3754 GCA_964352485.1 uncultured Nannocystaceae bacterium
GCCACCGCACAGTGCCTGTGCGCCGCGGTCTTCGTTGCCCCGCGCGCAAACCTCGGATTTCTTGCTGAGGTCGAAGGGGACCTCGGGCTCCTGCTGACCCGGCTCTGGGAAGTCGTCGGGAGGGTCGCCGGAACCGTCGTCTTCGCCGCTGCTGTCGTCCGTACCGGTATCTTCCGAGTCACTGCCGGCATCCGAGTCGCCGTCCTCATCCTCACCACCGGCGGTTTGCGCATCGTCCTGCGCGCCGTCGCCCAAGCCGGCCGCGCCGTCCGGCCGCCCCTGTTCGTCGCAACCGGGTGCGAGGGCGAGCAATCCGCTCATCAGAAACGCTGCAGTGGTGAGTGCTTTCTTGTTCATCGTGACGACCCCTTCGGTGCAAGCCGCGGCGTGAGCCCCGGCGACCTCCACCCGTGATGTGTGTACAGACACAAAAAAGGTTCCCGTTTTCCGACATGAACCGACATTCACCCCGGTTCCCCGCACGCCTCCGCGACAACGGCCACTTGGGAACCTTTCGGCCCGCCCGGATCCCCGGAACAGGGGCGCGACTCAGCCGGCGGGGAACTGGCGGCAGTACTCGTACAGCGAGATCGACGTCGCAATGGCCGCGTTGTAGCTGTGCGGCATCCCGTAGACCGGGATCTCGACCACGTCGTCCAGCAACGACAAGACCTCCTGCGACAGGCCCAGTCGCTCATTGCCCACGACGAGCGCCGTCCGACGCACAAACCGGTACGTGTAGAGGCTGGTCGACCCCGTGGTCTGCTCGAGCCCCACCAGACGATAGCCTTCCCCGCGAAGCCGCTGCAGCACCGGCGGCAGGGTTCGATGGACCGAGACCGGCAGAGACTCCGCCCCATCGCGGGCGATCTTGGAGATGAGTTTCGCGGCGCCGGTGAGGATCAGCCGCTCCGCTCCTACGGCGCTCGCAGTCCGGGCGATCTGCGAGACGTTCACGTTGCTGCGCATCGGCACGCAGGCGACGACGAGCTCGCGAGGCCGGTCCAAGCTCGAGCCCGGCTTGTGGCGCTCGT
This sequence comes from uncultured Nannocystaceae bacterium, assembly GCA_964352485.1. GTDB lineage: Bacteria > Myxococcota_A > Polyangia > Nannocystales > Nannocystaceae > CAJXVA01. Next base: position 1,035 of record CAYGTG010000937.1, read on the forward strand.
GCACAAACGTGTCTTCATCGCCGCTCACGCGACCGGCTCCGGAGGGTAGAAAACCTCCTCCAGACACAGACCCGAAGCCGGAGCCGTGCCCGGTGCAGCTTGTCGATCTCGGGCGGCCAGGATCTCGCGAAGCCGCGACACCGTCCATCGGCCCTCGCCGACTTTGGCGATCGCGCGCACCAGGTTGCGCACCATCTTGTACAGAAACCCATCCGCCTCGATGCGCAGGATGATCCGCGGCGCGTCGTGCTCGAGCGTGAACGAGGACACCGTTCGGACGCTGCTTTTGCGGGCGTGGTTGGCCTTCGTCGCGAAGCTGGCGAAGTCGTGCTCTCCGACGAACACCTCCAGGCAAGCGCCCATCGCCTCGACGTCGAGCGGGCCCGGCACGTGCCAAACCCGGCCTTGGGCCTCGGCCGGAAGCTCCGCTTCGTTGTGGATCGTATAGACGTAGCGCTTGCCGACCGCGGACATGCGAGCGTGGAAATCCCGGCTGGTGATGCGGACGTCTCGGACCGAGATGCCCTGCGGCAGCGCGGCTTGAACCGCCGACTGCAGCGCGTCGACGTCGACCGCCTCGGGCAATCGTGCGTTGGCGACTTGTCCCAGCGCGTGGGCGCCACGATCGGTCCGACCCGCGCCGCGGACCTCGACCGGAGCATCACAGACCTCGCACAGCGCGGCCTCGAGGGCACCTTGCACGGTCGGGACCCCATGGTGACGCTGCCAGCCGTGAAACGCACGGCCATCGTAGGCGACGGTGAAGCGGACGTTTTTGCGAGGAGCAGCCACCAGCGCCGCACCTTAGCAGCCGCTGGGCGCTGCGGCGCGAGGGGCTCTGGTGATGGATGCGTGGTCGCCGGCTACCCCCGCAGCGCGGCCTCAATGCCCTCGGCGAACGCCTCTGCGGCCGGTGGGTGAAGGCGAAGCCACAGCTCGGGCTCGATGAGCTCAAGCTCCATGATGCGCGCGATGCCGGCATCGTCCCGCACCATGTCGACCCGGCCGTACACCGGCGTGGGACCCCGTACGCGCAGCGCCGCCTCGGTCAGAGCCAGCTCGTCGGCGGTCGGGACGTGGGCGTGCACCGTGCCGCCGTGGTCATCCTGGACTCGAAAGTCACCCACCTTGGCCTTCTTCAGCAGGCCGTGCGTCGGCCTGCCCTGCATCGCGACGACCGTGACTTCGCCGTGCTCGACGATCGCAGGCATGAAGGGCTGCACCATCATCGCGCGCTGTGCCGTGAGCGCAGCGAACCGCTCCGCGTGCTCGGCCACCCCCCCCGGCCGCACCCGATACGTCTCTCTTGCCGCGCCGCTGACGGTGGGTTTGTAGACGACCGCCTCACTGTCCAGCGAAGCCATCGCGTCTCGAAGTGAAGTGTTCTCTCCCGCCTCGACAAACGTGGTTGGCACGATCGGGAGCCCCGCCGCCTCGAGCTCGGCCAGGTAGTGCTTGTCGATGTTCCACCGCAGCGTGCCCAGGTCGTTGAGCACGCACGGATGCGTTTGCAGCGCGCCCAGCCAGGCCCAAAACGCCGCGAAGCGGTCGAAGTAGTCCCACGGGGTACGCAGCACGACGGCCGCAAAAGCGTTCCAATCGACCTCTTCGCGCGACCAGTCGATTCGCCGGGTCTGGATGCCCCGTCGGGCCAGCGCTTCGCGAAGCAGACGGTCTTCCTCGAAGATGTTCGCCGCGAACTGCGTCTGCTCGAGCTCCGCCTCGTAGCGGCGCTGCGTAATCAAGGCGATCTCGACGGGCATCGAGCGCCGAGGATATCAGCCGGCGTCCGGTGTTTCGGGTGGCTCGAACACGACCAGGGTCCGAATGCGCTCGATAAATGCGGTGCGGCCGGTGTTCTCCCCCAGCGCCAACGTGCTGACCGCCACCGCGTCCACGCGATGCGTGGTGTCCGGGCCGCCCTCGCATGGGGTGAGGTACTCGCTCATCGCCGAAATCGCGTAGTCCCGCGGCCCGTCCGCGCCGACATACAGCATGATGTGCCCCTTCATGTAGAGCACCACGACCCCGCCTTGCGCCGCCCTGCGAATCGCGGCCCGCTTGGCCTGCGGTTCCAGCTCCGAGACGTCGACATTGCGCACGCCCAGCTTCGCCTGAACCCCGCTGTGGCGGGCGAGTTCGAGGCCAAAGGTCCCGAACACGTCCCGGACCAGGCGCGAGCAGTCCCGCTCTCCGGCACGCCCTCCCCATCCATACGGGTCCCCCAACTCGCTGAACACCGCCTCGAACAAACTCCGGCGCGTCAGGGGCTTGTAGCCATCCGACACCGCCGCGTCCGAGGCCACCACGTCCTCGACCGGCCCCTGCGGGCCGGGCACAAGCACGCGGAAATCACCTTCGTCGCTCTTGGCGAGCAGCGGGAGGCTAACCCCCAGTCGCAGCCGCACTCCGCCTCGCGTCGTGACGTCGTCGCGAACCGGGACGATCCGCTGGGGGCGGGTCCAAGCGTCGATGGACGAGGGCGACAGCCGCGCGGAGAACACCGCATCCTCGACCCAGCCCACGGTGTGCCCCGCGTGGACGTAGAGCCACTTCCCTTGGGGTCCTCGGGCCAGCACACGAACGCGCTCGCCCGGATGCAGGCTCGCGCAGGCGTTGCGGTCAAAGTCGCGATCGACGGGGAGCTTGAACAGGCCACCCGTCAGCGGGATGCAGCGCAGCGGCGTCTCATCGATCACCAGGCGCTGGTGGTCCACAGC
>CAYGTG010000938.1:0-3753 GCA_964352485.1 uncultured Nannocystaceae bacterium
TCGCCGAACAGACCGCGGCGATCTCGTCTTCGGCCTGGAAGGTCGTGACGCCGAAGTGCTTGAGCGGCGCGAGGGCGTGCAGCACCGACGACGCGGGGGTGATCGGGTACGAGCCGAACATGATCTTGGTCCCCGAGAGCTTGGCCGCGGCGGCGATGCCCCATGCAAGGGCGGTGTTGCCCTCGATGTTGCGGTACGTGCCGGGGGGGAGCTTGGCCTTGGGAACCTTATAGAGCTGGACGCCGACGGGAAGCTCGGCAGTCTCACCGTAGGCATGTCCCGCGTCGAGGGCCGCGATGTTGGCCTCGGCCAGCTCGGGCTTCTTGGCAAACTTCTTCTTGAGCCACTCGGTCGTCGAGGTGCGGTCGCGATCGAAGAGCCAGTACAGCAGGCCGAGCGTCCACACGTTCTTGGTGCGAAGCGCCGACTTGGCGCCAACCCCACTGGGCTCCGCGGCCGCGGTGGCCAAGCGCGAGATGTCGATGCTCAGGACCCGGTACGCATCCAACGAGCCATCGTCGAGCGGGTTCGCCTCGTAGCCGGCCTTCTTGAGGTTGGACTTCGTGAACGCGCCGCTGTTGATGATGATGAAGGAGCCCGTCGGAATCTCATCCAAGTTCACCTTCAACGCGGCGGGGTTCATCGCGACGAGGACGTCGGGATCATCGCCGGGAGTGAGGATCTCTTTGGAGGCGAAATGCAGCTGAAAGCCCGAGACGCCGAACAGCGTGCCCGCGGGTGCTCGAATCTCGGCCGGGAAGTCCGGGAACGTCGAGAGGTCGTTGCCGGCGACCGCACTCGTCTGGGTGAACTGCGTGCCGGCGAGCTGCATGCCGTCGCCCGAGTCACCCGCGAAGCGGATCACCACGGACTCGAGCGTTTTTCGGGTCACGTCCTTGGAAACCGGAGTGTCCATATTCTTCTCGTTCTTGGGTCGTCTGAGGCTAGGTGCGTGTGATAACCCCGAAAAACCCGCTAAAACACAGGAAAAGGGTGTGCGCCTAGGCGCTGGAGTATGGACGGAACCTGACGCTGTGTCACCTGTGCGCCGCTCACTGTGGGAGCACGGTGGGGCGACTCACAGAGGGCACGGAGGTCGCTTCCTATCTGCCGTGCGCCCATGGATTGCGAAGGCCTCGGCCGACGGTGAACGCGCGAAGCCGAGGGTGCATGAGCGCCCTCACCCGGCTTCGCAACAACGCGGTGAGCGAGACCTGGTCCAAAGGTCTACCGTGCGGCCATGTCCGAGATCGACGCCCTCATCGACCGTGGCCTCGCCGCCGTCGAGGACGAAAACATCGAAGCTGCAGCGGCTGCCCTCAAAGAGGCGACCGCGACGGCTGGAGCAGAGCATGCTCGGGTTCTTCACCTCCGCGGGTTGATCGCTTGGGCCCAAGACGATCTCGAGGAGGCGACGACGACGCTGCTCAAGGCGGCCGATCAAGAAGCGGGTCGCCCCGAGATTCACTTCGACTGCGCGGAATGCCTCTACTCGATGGAAGAGATTGAAGAGGCAGAAGAACAGGTTCGCAAGGTTCTCGCGCTTTCTGATGTCCCTGGAGAGCAGGCGGACGACGCGCGACTCCTGCTCGCCCAGCTCCGGCTCAGTGTCGACGACCCCCACGGGGCGCTCGAGACGCTCGAGGAGATCGACCCGGTTCGAAAGACCCACCCCGCATATCTGGGCGCGCTCGGCTCGGCACAGCTGGCGGACGAGCAGTTCGATGCGGCGGTCGACACGCTCCGCAAAGCCCTCGAGCACGACGAGGCCGACGCAGACCTTCATTACCAAGTTGGGATCGCCCTCGAAGCGGTCGGGGACGATGCCGGCGCGCGCAAGTCGATGACGAAGGTGCTCGAGCTCGACAGCGAAGAATGGGCCGAACTCGGGGACGACGCCCCCGCGGCGCCGGACTTTGCCGAAACGCAGGAGCTCCGCTCGCGCCTCGAGGAGGTTCTCGAAGGGCTCCCGGATCCCGTTCTCAAGCTGGTTGCCGCCACACCCATCACCGTTCAGGCCCGAGCTTCGGCCGAGCAAGTGGCGGGCGGCATCGACCCCCGCGGGACGGTCATCTTCCTCGGATCGCCCAAGAGCGACGAGGACGAGGCCGAACTCAAGGGCATCGTGGTCATGCGGGACCTGCTGCTCACGCAGGTCGATGAAGACGACGAGATCGATGAAGAGCTGTTCTACAGCCTCCTCGAGCAGATTCAGCACTTCTTCCGCCGCGACGACATCATCGTCGCCCAGGCCTAGGACATCTCGACCATGGCTGACACCGCCGCGCTCATCTACGACTGGAACGAAAAGGACCGCCGGGGTCCGCTGTTGCGCAAGAAGCCCATCTTCGTCGATGAGACGATCCGGGACGGCCTGCAGTCGCCTTCGGTCCGAGATCCCTCGATCGAGCAGAAGATGGAGCTGCTGCGGTTGATGGACCGGCTCGGCATCCAGGTGGTGAACCTGGGCCTGCCGGGCGCGGGCAAGCGGGCCCAAGATGATGTCGAGCGGCTCGCGCGGTGCATCGTCGAGGAGAAACTGAGCATCCTGCCCAACTGTGCGGCGCGAACGATGGAGGCGGACATCGCCCCTATCGTCGAGATCTCGCAGCGCGTGGGGCTGCCGATCGAAGTGACGGCGTTCATCGGTTCGAGCCCGATCCGCGGCTATGCGGAGGACTGGAACGTGGACCGGCTGGAGAAGCTGTCGGCGGACGCCGTGGCGTTCACCGTTCGCAACAACCTGCCGGCATCGTTTGTCACTGAGGACACCACCCGCAGCCACCCCAAGACGCTCGACCGCTTGTTTCGGGCGGCGATCGGGGCCGGGGCCACGCGTTTGGTGCTGTGCGACACGTGCGGCCATGCCACGCCCGATGGCGTCGCGAACCTCCTGAGCTTCACCAAGGGGTTGCTGCGCGGCTTGGACGTCGAGGACTCGGTCGAGCTCGACTGGCATGGTCACAATGACCGGGGGCACGCGCTGCCGCTGGCCCTCTTCGCGCTCGAGCATGGTGTCGACCGCGTGCACGGCTGCGGCCTTGGAATCGGCGAGCGCGTGGGCAACACGTCGATGGACCTGTTGCTGCTCAACCTCTACCTCCTCGGCCAGCTCGATCCCGAGACTCACGACCTGTCGTGTCTCGTCGAGTACGTCAACAAGGTCAGCGAATACACCGAGGTGCCGATTCATCCGGCCTATCCGCTCAGCGGACGGGACGCGTTCCGGACCGCGACTGGGGTGCACGCAGCGGCGGTCATCAAGGCCGAGAAGAAAGGCGAGCTGGATCTCGCGGATCGCGTCTACTCGTCCGTGCCGGCCCGCGTGTTTGGGCGTCAGCAAGAGATCGAGATCGGCCACTACAGTGGCAAGTCCAACGTCGTGCACTGGCTGAAGACCCACGGGTTCGAGCCCAGCGATGGCTTGGTCGACAAGGTGTTCTCGTTCGCAAAGAAGGGCGACCACACCCTCAGCCGCGAAGAGATCGAAGCTGTGATCAACAGCTGATGGCGGCGGCTCGGTACGACGTCCATCCGCAGCTGCGTGAGGCTTGGGCCCGAGCGCCCAAGCTGCCGTACCACGAGCTCGAGCGCCTGCCGCTGATGCGCAGGGCGGCCGTGGCGATGGCGAAAGATGTCTGCGCCGAAGGGGTGGAGGTGCAGACCGTCGAGTCCGAAGGCGTTCAGCTTCGCGTCTATCGGCCGGGCGGGGTCCATGCACGCGCCGGCCTCCTGTGGATGCACGGTCGTGGG
>CAYGTG010000939.1:0-2614 GCA_964352485.1 uncultured Nannocystaceae bacterium
ATCTCCTGATCGGTCAGTCGCTCGAGGTTGAGCGGCATGGGGCCGCCGCCGATGGGCCCAAACTCGGTCGCCTCGACCTTCTGTACCAACACGCTTGCGTCGGCGTTGCCGGGCTCGATGAGCATCGAATCGGGATCGAAGAGGCTCGCAACTCCGACCGCGCCCGTCTGCGCGTCGAAGGGATTGGCGAGGTTGGGACGCTGCCCGCCGAACGAGTGGTGGCAGTACGTGCACTTGCCTCCGCGGGCGCCCAGACGGGTCTCGTCGCCGAAGATGGGCGCAATGACGTTCTCGAACGTGTCGTCGTCGTTGGCCCCGGCATCGATCCACGCCCTGAGATCCGCGATCTCCTGATCGGTCAGTCGCTCGAGGTTGAGCGGCATGGGGCCGCCGCCGATGGCCGGATCGGTGACGTAGGGATCGACGAGCTTGTCGATCAAGAAGCTGGCGTCCGGTTCACCAGGGGTGACGTTGAGCATCGGCGTGTTGCCCTCCGGGTAGGCCTCCGCCCATGTGTTGATCGAGCCGACCAGCCCGTTGGGTTCGGAGAACGGGTCCGCGATGTCGACGTCGACCGCCGAGTTATCGTGGTGGCAGATCAAACAACCGCGAGCCGCGAAGAGCGGCTGGACGTCGGCGCTGTAACTGACCCCACCCCCGCCGGTGCCGCTCTCCTCGGCGCCGGTGCCGTCGGGGAGCTCCACGCCCGCGACCCAGCCGACGATCAGCGCCATATCTTCTGCCAAGAGGACTCCTGGAGCGAGAGGCATCTGGCTCCCCGTGCCGGGATCGGGGAACATCTTCTCGATCAGATAGCTGTTCTCCACATCCCCGAACGAGACGAAGGGACCTCCAGCACCCGACTGCGTCACCCAAGCTCCACCAGCGGCAGCGGAGAGGTCCGGCGCGACGGAGCCAGCGTGGCAGCCGGACAGAGCGCAACTTTCGGTGAGGCGCTGCTGGACCGCAGCCGGAACCGCACTATCCGAGCCAGAGTCTCCGCCTTCGTCGATTCTCTCGACCTGGTTGCAGCCGATGAGAGCGACCAGGGATCCAAATACGAGTTCGCGGTTCATGGGGGCAGCCTCTCCTCTTGTTCTTGACCATCGCCGTCAGCGAGCGGCGTACATCCGGCGATGCGCAGGGATCGTGGGATGCAGTCGGCTTAGCATCGAACCCGATGCGGCGTCCCTATGCCTACCATAGCTGGCTGTGATGGCAGACCGCGACAAACCGCGCGAGCATCGATCCGCGCCTCCCTCGCCGGCGTCGAGTTCGTCGACCCCCCGCGATGGACGTACATGGCAGGCAGGCCTGCGAGACCGTCGGGGTTGGTGGTCTCTCGCCCAGGGCCCACCTTTTCTGCCAGTCTAGCGCTGCCGTGGATACGCCGAACGAAACCCTCGATCAGCACCTCGAAGATCTCGACAAGCACAAGGACGCGTGGGTCGAGGCCGGGTTTGACGAGCGGCTGCGGCTTCTCGAGTCGCTGCGGGTCAACATCGATCGGCTGGCCGAGCGGTGGGTGGGTGCCGCGCTGAAGGCCAAGGGCATCGCCGCGGATTCATCCCTGGCAGGCGAGGAGTGGACCAGTGGTCCGTGGGCGCTGATGGAAGGGGTACAGCACCTCACGGGGACGCTGAAGACCGCACGTGATGGTGGGGACCCGCTGCAGGGCGCCCGGGTGCGGACGCGCTCCGACGGTCAGGTCGTGGTGCAGGTTCACCCCGCCAACGTCTGGGAGAAGCTGCTGATCAGCGGCGTCGAGGCCGACGTATGGATGGAGCCTGAGGTCACCGCGGACACGCTGCGCAGCACGATGGCGGTGGGCTACAGCAGTCCGCCTGCGGATGGCCATGTCGCCTTGGTGCTGGGAGCAGGCAACATCGCGTCCATTCCGCCGCTTGACGTGCTCTACAAGCTGTTCGCCGAGGCGCAGGTTTGTTTGCTCAAGATGAACCCGGTCAACGACTACCTCGGCCCCGTATTCGAGGAGATCTTCGCCGACTTTGTCGAGGCCGGATACGTGCGCTTCGGGTATGGCGGCGCCGACGTCGGCCGCTATCTCACCGAGCACAAACGGGTGGAGGAGATTCACATCACCGGCAGCGAGCGCACCCACGACGCCATCATTTTTGGGGTTGGGGAGGAAGGGGCCAAGCGCAAGGCGGCGGACGACCCTCGCAACGCCCGGCGAATGACCAGCGAGCTGGGCGGTATCAGCCCCGTCATCGTCGTGCCGGGTCCTTGGACCGACGCAGACCTCCAGTTTCAAGCCGAGAACGTCGTCACCCAGAAGATGCACAACGGCGGGTTCAACTGCATCGCCTCGCAGGTGATGGTCCTGCCCAGGGAGTGGCAGCACAAGTCCGCGTTTCTCGAAGCCGTGCGGCAGACCTTCGCTCGCGTCCCGCCCCGCAAAGCCTACTATCCCGGCGCAGGAGACCGAATCGCGGAGATCCTGAAGCAGCACCCCGAAGCGACCGTGCTCGATCCGGACGCGCCGACACCCCGGCTTCTGGTCCAGGGCGTTGACGCAGACAGCGACGACTACTGCTTCAACAACGAGTTCTTCGCGGGAGCCCTGGCACAGACCGACCTGCCCGGTGACGAC
>CAYGTG010000939.1:2624-3750 GCA_964352485.1 uncultured Nannocystaceae bacterium
GTGACGACCCCGAGACGTTCTTGCGCAACGCGATCGCCTTCGCCAACGATCGCTTGCACGGGACGCTGGGCGCCACAATCTTGATTCACCCCGACACCGAGCGGGCGCTGGGACCCAAGTTCGAGGACTTGCTCGCCGAGCTGCGCTACGGGACGATCGGCGTCAACGCATGGTCGGGCGTCAACTTCTTGCTTCCGCGCAGCACGTGGGGGGCGTTTCCCGGCCACGCGCGCAACGACATCCAAAGCGGCGTCGGGGTGGTTCACAACGCCTTGCTGTTCGACAAGCCGCAAAAGACGGTCGTGCGTGCTCCGTGGCGCCCGTTTCCTCGCGGTATCCTTAGTGGACAGATGACGCTGCTGCCACGCCCACCGTGGTTCGTGACCAACTCGATGGCGCACGAGGTGGGGCGCCGCATCACCGCGTTCGCGGCCGATCCCGGCTGGCTACGACTCCCGGGGATCTTTGCCGCGGCCCTTCGGGGCTGAGCGGGTCCCGTGGACCACACTCCTCGAGAAGACCGGCCACGACGATCACGGGTGCGCGCATGCGCCCGCCGCGGATCGACTCCCCGATGCAGGGCCAGGATGATAGGTTCGAGGGATGCTCGAGGAGTCGGACGAGGCGCTCCTGCGCCGATGGGCTGGCGGGGATCGGGAGGCCGGCGACGCGTTGCTCACCCGACACTTCGACTGGCTGTATGGCTTCTTCTTCAGCAAGCTCAACGCCGCGGCCGATGACCTCGTGCAACAGACGATGCTCGCCTGTATCGAGCAGATCGATCGGCTCGCGGAGGTCTCGAGCTTTCGCGCCTACGTGTTCGGCATCGCCCGCTACAAGCTGTACGGCGAGCTCAGGCGTCGCGGAAACGGACGGTTCGACGCCACGCTGGTCAGCCTGGAACAGGCGCTGGGAGCGACGACCGGAGGCTACTCCCAGCGGTTGGTGGAACGGTCCCTACAGCTGACGATGGGCAGGCTGCCCGTAGAAATCCAGCTCGCGCTAGAGATGCACTACTGGCACGATCTGTCATCTCGGGAGATCTCGGACGCACTTGGCATCCCCGCCCCGACCGTCAGATCCCGCATCGCCCGCGGCCGAGAGCTGCTGCGCAAGGAGCTGGAAG
>CAYGTG010000940.1:0-2105 GCA_964352485.1 uncultured Nannocystaceae bacterium
GCGCTGAACTTCGGGGGCATCACCGATCGCGTCGAAGCGGCCGCTGCTCTCGGAGCGCCCTACGAAGCCGAACTCCTGCACGCCGAAGACATCGCGCGGGTCCAGGCTCGCGAGATCGTAGCCAGCCTCGTCGCTCAAGACGGGCCCGACCGCATCTTCTTCAACCCGGCGGATGCGGCCGACCCCGCGGCGTATGAGGATCCCAGCAAGTTCATGATGCTGGAGGAGACGCACGCGATCGCGCTCATCGCATATCTGCAGCGGATCGGTGTCGATCTGCACGCGACGGAGACCGACGGTGAAGTGCCGCCGCTGGTCGCAGAGACCCCGGGCGAAGCAACCCCTGCTCGCGCCCTCGGCACGACGAAAGGACTGCTGTAGTGGTCAAGGAAGTCATCACCCTCGTGGACCTCAGCCAGTGGGCACAGCTCTCGCTGCTGATCTTCGCGGGAGTCTTCATCGCGGTCTCAATCCGCACCCTCTTTCAATCCAATGCGATGACCCGCGCTCAAGCGCGCCTGGTCCTCGACGACGAGACGAGCCCCGAACAATGAGCGCTCCCCAGAACGAACTCACCGGCCACGAGTACGATGGCATCGAGGAGTACGACAACCCACTCCCTGGTTGGTGGAGCACGGTTTTCGCCCTCTCGGCTGTCTTCGCCGTGTTCTACGTCGTCTACTTCCACCTGGGAGAAGAGGGACTCGACGACATCTCGCAATACGACGCCGAGGCGGCCGAGGTCATGGAGCTTCGCTTCGGGCAGCTCGGCACGCTGACCGCGGACCGAGCCACGCTGCTTCAGTACAAGGACGACCAAAAGTGGCTGGCCGCGGGCCGGGCTGCGTTTCAGGTCCACTGCGTCTCTTGCCACGGCAAGGACGGCGGCGGACTCGTCGGGGTCAACCTCACCGACGATCACTACAAGAACATCACCAGCATCGAGGACATCGTGAAGGTGATTCAAGATGGTGCCGCTGGCGGAGCGATGCCCGCGTGGAAGAACCGGATCACCAACGTGAACCAGCTGGTCCTCACCGCGGCCTACGTGGCCTCGCTGCGTGGCACCAATGTCGCCGGGGGAAAAGCTCCCGAGGGCAAGCCGATTCCCGCCTGGGACGCGGCGCAGTAGCGACCGACCGCAACGGAAGCTCGGACCCATGACGCAGCCACACGAACCCGACGATCACACGCCAGCTCTTCTAGCGCCGGAAGAACACGTGCTCTCCACGCTCGAGCACGACGGGTCACGTCGGTGGCTGAAACCCAAGCTCAGCAAGGGCGCGTTCTGGCACCGACGCCGGATCGTCGCTTACCTGCTGATCGCCCTGTACGCCCTGCTTCCGCACCTGAGCATCAACGGCCGACCGATGATGCTGCTCGACGTCGCGCATCGCCGGTTCTCGATTCTGGGCTACGTATTCCTGCCCACCGACACGCTCTTGCTGGCCTTGTTCATGGTGGGCGTGTTGCTTGCTGGCGTGCTCGCGACGGCGTTGGTCGGTCGGGTGTGGTGCGGCTGGGCGTGCCCGCATACCGTCTACATGGAGTACCTCTTTAGGCCAATCGAGCGGTTCTTCGAGGGAACCGTCGGCCGAGGCGGCGTCGCACGAACCAAGCCCTCGGGACTCCGCCAGGCGGGCAAGTACCTCACGTACTTCCTCATCTCGCTGCACCTGTCCAACACCTTCCTCGCCTACTTCGTCGGTGCGGACGTGGTCAACGATTGGGTGTTCGGTTCACCCTTCCAGCACCCCGCGGGCTTCATCATCGTGGCCGTCGTCACCGGCGCGATGATGTTTCACTTCAGCTACTTTCGGGAACAGCTGTGCATCATCGCGTGCCCCTACGGACGCCTGCAGTCGGCCCTGCTCGACGACCACTCCCGCATCGTCGCCTACGACGCCAGGCGAGGAGAGCCCCGAGGCAAGCGCAAGAAGAGCCTCCCCGTTGCGGGGCAAGAGCCCATCGGCGACTGCGTGGACTGCAAGCTGTGCGTCACGACATGCCCCACCGGCATCGACATCCGCCAGGGCCTGCAGATGGAGTGCGTCAACTGCACCCAGTGCATGGACGCTTGCGACGCCGTGATGGGCAAGCTGGGC
>CAYGTG010000940.1:2115-3747 GCA_964352485.1 uncultured Nannocystaceae bacterium
TTGATCCGCTACAGCTCGCAGGCCAACGATGCTGGAGAGCCGAGCAAGCTGCTGCGGCCCCGGACGATCATCTACCCGGCCATCCTTGTGGTGATCGCAGGACTCTTCGCCTTCGTGTTGGGCACCAAGTCCGACTTCGATGCCGTCCTTCTGCGCAGCAAGGGGCAGCCCTTCTCCGTGCTCGAAGACGGCTCGATCCGCAATGCGCTGAAGATCAAGCTCACCAACCGGGCCGACGAAGAGCAGACCCTGCGGGTCGAGTTGGGCCCCGGCGCCCCACAGGGGACCGTGATCGAAACGCTCGAGGCCACGCTGGCCCCCGGCGAAATGAAGACCGTCACGGTGCTCTCGGTTGCCCCTGCGATCGAGTTTCTCAAGCACCGCGGGCAGCTTGAAGTGACGCTGCAGGTCACCAGTGCCTCCGGAGACCGCTCCGACATCAAGGGGCAGATGCTCGGCCCCGACACCCAGCTCCCCGCAGTGCTCCGGCCTGCGATTCCCCCGTCACCAAGCCCCAAGCCATGACCGCACCCAGCCACGAACGCCGCGCCCGTCGCTTCTGGATCTCGTTCATCCTCATGTTCTTCGCCGGCCAGGGGGTACTGTGGACGTTTGCCCTCAACAAGGTGATCGGCGATCCATCCCACGCCGTGGTCGAGCAATACGATGACTACGAGAACCGCTGGGACGCCGCACAATCGGAGCGCTCACTCAACGTCGCATTGGGTTGGCAAGCGCAGCTGTCCGCCGACCATGAACACCTGGTCGTCAAGCTGACCGATGCTCTGGGCAAGCCCGTAGACGCCCAAGTCACCGCCAAGGTGTTCCACAAGGCCCGCGCCGCGGAGACGCAGGAGGTCGTCTTCACCTCGAGCGAACCAGGCCTCCTCGTCGGCGAGCTCGACATGCAACGCAGCGGCATCTGGCGCGTCCGCCTCACCGCCACGCGCGGCACCGAGACCTTCACGGACACGCAGGACGTCACCATCGGACAGGTGGCACGACGATGATCGAACTCGCGGCCTTGGGCACCGTGCTGGGCGCAAGCCTGCTCGGAAGCCTACACTGCGCTGGGATGTGCGGACCCCTCGCCGCCGTCGCGAGTGCTCCGGGCCGCACCCATTTGCCCGTCGTGCACACCAGGCAGTCCACGTCCGCGGTTCACTACAACCTCGGCCGACTCGCATCCTATGTCGTCTTGGGGCTCGTGGCTGGGGCCATGGGCGCCCTCGTCGACCTCGGCGGGGCGATGGTTGGCGTGCAGGGCGTGGCCCTGGTGGTCGCCGGGTTGGCGCTCGTTGGCATCGGCTTGCGTGGTCTGTGGCAATGGGCCCGAGGCACCAGCTCCGTCGCCGCCGCGGCGGGTCCGGTGCGATGGGCCGCGCGGCTACGCGGCAAGCGTTCGTTCCCCGTCCTGCTGGGAATGCTCACCGGCTTGATGCCCTGCGGGTGGCTGTGGGCCTACGTCGTCGTGGCCGCGGGGACCGGCTCGGTGTTGGGAGGAGCGCTCGTCATGGCCACGTTCTGGCTCGGCACCGTTCCCGCCCTGGCGATCGTTGGCATCACGCTCGGCGAGCTTGGGCGCCGCGCCGGCCCCCATCTGCGCTGGGCCGTCCCGCTCCTCATGCTCGT
>CAYGTG010000941.1:0-3741 GCA_964352485.1 uncultured Nannocystaceae bacterium
CCAGATACTGCTCCACCTTGATCCGGTCGGTCACCCCAAGCTTCGACTGGAGCGCCTGCGCGTCATCGAGCGCGTGGTCGAGCACGCTCAGCCGCTTTGCCTTGATCCGCTGGAGCTCAGCCGCCGAAGCCCCTGGGTCAAAGCCGGAGAACAACAGGTCGAAGGCGGTTTGTGGCTCGGTGAGCTTGGGCAGCGGGGTGTTGCCCTGCCACGAGATGTTGCGGCTGTACACGCAGCCATACCCCGTGTCGCAGACCCCCACGTTGCTCCCACCGTCCATACCCAACTGCATCGAGCGGACCGGCGTCTGCTTGCCGATGAACTCCGCGTAGGCCTGATCCAGCGAGGTGCCGTTGGTGATCTTCGACTCGGACTTGTTGACGTGTACGGCGGTCGCGAACGCTCCGGTTCCCGCGGCATGGTCTCCGCCGCCGTCGGACCGTCCGGGCACGTTGTCGAGTCCGCTCAGCACGGTGATGTCGCCGAGCAGGTCGGCGTCGGCCAGCGGCTGCAGGATCGGCGTGACCGACCAACCGGCGCCCGTCTGCCCTGGCGTCCAGTCGGACATGTTGATGCCGCACGGCACGTAGAACGTCAGCAGCCGCTGGGGGTCCCGCGGGCCGTGTGCTCGAGCGCGGCGGGTCGGCATCATCGCCTCGAGCATCGGCAGGGCGATGGCGATCGCCGTGCCGCCTCCGAGGAAGGTGCGGCGAGAAAGGATGGATGAGCGCTTGGTCATGGTCTCGTCTCCGTTTCTTCGTCGCTACTGCGCCTCGCCTCGGCGCATCCGGAAGTTGTCACTCGTCGCGAGCCGAACGATCAGGGTCTGGAGCTGGTAGCCCGAAGCGGAGAACGCATCCGCAGCCTCCCCGATGACGTCATCGTCGTAGTTCTCGACGCCGCGCCCCAATCCGTAGAGCATGACCTTCTCGGCCACGCAGTGGGAGAACTCATCACTCGTCGCGATGAGCTCGACCATCTGCAGCGCATCTGCAAAGTCGCCGCCCGTTGGAAGGACGCCGCTGGCATCGATGTCGTAGGGACCCTCGGTCTCCCGCCACGCACCCATGCCGTCGTAGTGCTCGAATGCGAGTCCCACGGGATCCATGAGTTCGTGGCACGCGGCGCAGGCGGGGTCTTCTCGGTGCTTGGCCAAGCGCTCTCGCATGGGACCTTCGTCGAAGGACGGGTCAACGGTCGTCTCCGCATCGGGCGGCGGGGGGGGCGGCTCGATGCACAGAAGCTGCGAGACGACCCAATGGCCCCGCTTCACCGGCGAGGTCACGTTCGGATGGGCGAGCACGGACATCAGGCCACCGGTGGTGAGGAAGCCGCGCCGCGGTGTGTTCTCGAGGCTCACTCGAACGAACTCGTCGGTCCCAACCGGCGGCAGGCCGTAGTACGCAGCCAAGCGATCGTTGACGAACGTCTCCTTGCTGGTGAACAGCTCGTCAAGCCCGCGGCCTTCCTCAATGACGGCCGCGATCAGCAGCTCCATCTCGGTGCGCATGTCCTCCCGCAGCGCGGTGGTGAAGTCCGGATACGTGTCCGGGTCCTTCACGAGTTCCTCGTTGAGCGCGCGCGTGTAGAGCCACTGCCCGGCGAAGTTCTCGGCGAGCGCTTTGGACTTCGGGTCCGCGAGCATCCGCTCGACTTGGTCTTCGATCGCCCCCGGTTCGTTGAGACCACCCTGCGAGGCCAGCTCGTATAGAGCGTCGTCCGGCATGCTGCTCCACAGGAAGTAGCTCAGCCGCGAGGCAAGCTCATAGTCGCCCAACAGGTGCGGTTCCATGGACTCGGGCTCTGGATCAAGCTCGACCCGGTAGGTGAAGTGCGGGGAGAGCAGCACCGCCTTCATCGCGAGCTTGAGGCCATCCTCCCAGCTCTCGCCGTCGTCTTGGGCGTAGCCCACGAACGCGACCAATGAGCCGAGCTCGTCTTCGGTCAGCGGACGACGCCAGGCACGTTCACCAAACCGGCGAACGGTCGCCTCGGTGCAGCCGGGCTCGGTCTGCGCGCACTGGACCAGCTGGTCCACGACGCCGCCCTCCCCGGCCGGCGGCAGGACCTCGACGTAGTCGACCAGCAGGTTGGTGTCGATCCCCATCGTTGGGTCGAAGGTGTCGTTCGTGAACTCGACGCTCACCATGTGAGCACCTGCGCTCAGGGTGACCTCGAGCTCGAGGTCCTCAGCGGCTTCGACGGTGCCGGTCACATCGAACGAAGCCTGCTCCAGGCCATCGACGCTCACCACCATGTTCGGGGACGGGCCCGCCCCTGTCTGGCCTGCCGCCCGGACGACCACCGTGTATTCGCCGTCGGCCTCGGCAGCGACGGGGACCTCGATCGAGCCGTTGGAGGACAAGTTCCAGAACCCGCCACAACACTCCGCACCGACGTCGCTGCCGATGCTCTCCGCTTCGATCCGCTCGGCCTCACCGGCGGGGGCGGCGAACGCAGCGTCGAGCACTTGGTCCCCCGCCCTCTCGTAGAGCTCGATCAGCAGCGGTGAGGTGTTGAGCGCGTCGGCGATGTTGTCGAACCCGAACGCGTGGTCATCGGCCGGGAAGACGTCGGCCGGGGAGACGTCGAGTCCGTAGAACAGATCTCGAATCGTGTTGTTGTATTCGACTCGGTTGAGCCGATGCAGCGTGACCCGGCCCGGGTCCGCATCGGCGGTCTCGCCGTCCGAGTCGTCCCCATCGGTCCCTGAGCCGTCCGCTTGGCTCGTGTCGGACCCGCCCTCGGTGTCGGCGCTCGAGTCGGCTCCGCTCGCGGCCGCGTCCGCCGTGGCCCCCGAGTAGCAACCGCCCAGCGCGAGGCTCCCCGCAACAATGATGCAACTCGTCCTCATCGACATCCCCGACAACAGGGTCACAACGTTGACACCGCGGGACAATTGGACTCTTTGTGGGCGAAGTGACGCTCCGCGCAGCTGGACGTCCAGCAACCGTCGATTTGGCTGCGGATCCCACACGTGTTGCGCTTGCAGAGGATCGCCCTTGCGACTGCGCCCACGCAAAAGCCCTCCCCCGCGCGAGCGAGAGAGGGCCTGGTCGGATTCGGTCCGGACGTTGGACCGAGAAGGACCTACATGCCCATGCCGCCCATGCCGCCCATGTCGGGAGCACCGCCAGCGGAGGGAGCGTCCTTCTTGGGAGCCTCGGCGATCATCGCCTCGGTGGTGAGCATCATGCCGGCGATGGAAGCCGCGTGCTCGAGAGCGATGCGGACGACCCTGGTGGGGTCGATGACGCCATCGGCGACCATGTCGACGAACTCACCGGTGCGCGCGTTGTAGCCGTAGGTCTGCTTGCCCTTGCGGACGTCGTTGACGACCACGCTGGGCTCGCCGCCGGCGTTGAGGACGATCTGACGAAGCGGCTCCTCGAGCGCACGTGAGACCAGTCGGACCCCGAACTGCTGCTCCTCGGTCTCGGCTTCGAACTTCTCGAGAACCTTCTGAGCCCGAACGAGAGCCACACCGCCACCGGGGACGATGCCTTCCTCGACGGCAGCGCGCGTCGCGTGGAGGGCATCCTCGACGCGAGCCTTCTTCTCTTTCATCTCGACTTCGGTGGCTGCACCGACCTTGATGACCGCCACGCCGCCAACCAGCTTGGCGAGGCGCTCCTGAAGCTTCTCGCGGTCGTAGTCCGAGGAGGTCTCCTCGATCTGCGCCCGAATCTGCTTCACGCGACCGGTGATGTCGGCCTTCTTGCCGCCACCGTCGACGATGGT
>CAYGTG010000942.1:0-3737 GCA_964352485.1 uncultured Nannocystaceae bacterium
ACTCGCTGGGCAAAGCCCAGCGAATCCTCCAACACCTCGACCTGGAGATCGGGCTGGAGCTCGAAGGCGGCCAACTCGACGCGGGCGCTCGGGTTGTCCTGGCCGGCGAGATCATCAGCCGGATGACGCTCTTCCAGATCATTGAGATCATCGCCGAGCGCGGGTTTCATGGTGACCTCGCAGTGCTGTCCGCTGGAGGCCGCACGCTTCAGCTGCGGCTCTCGCACGGGTCGCTCGAAGATGCACGATCCGATCACGACGAGGATCGTCTCGGGCAGGTCCTGGTCCGGGCCGGATACCTCTCCGATGCCCAGCTGACCGAGTTGCTGTGGGAGGTGACGGCCCAGCGCCGGATCGGCGACGTCTGCCTCGAGCGCGGGCTGTTGGATCGCGAGGCACTGTTCGAGTGTCTGCGTCAGCAAACGGAGGGCATCTTCCATCGGGCCCTGCTCGTCGAACACGGGAGCTTCGTATTCACCACGCCCGATCCCTCCGCGCCCTCGGCTGCGCTGAGTCTGCACCTTCCGGTGCGCCCCCTGCTGATGCACGGCATTCAGCGGCTCGACGAGATGGAGCTGTATCGCGACGTGATTGCCAGCGGCGACGTCATGCTCCAGCCGCGCGCTGGGGCGGACCTGTCCTCGCTGGATTCCGACGCGAAGCGGGTGTTCGCGATGCTGGACGGAGCGACGCCGCTGGATGCGATCGCAACCGCGGCGGACCTCGGAGAGTATGAGGTCACCCGGATCGCGTACAACTTGGTGAAGTCCCGCCGGGCCACGGTCGGCAGCCGGACCGGCGTCGACGAGGATGTGCTCGACGCCCTCGTGGATGCGTTCGCGACGATCCTCGAAGACATCTTCACCACGATCGGCCGGCACGGCGACCAGGACGCCGCGTTGGCGATGCTGGGCGCATGGGTGCAGGGCTGCGGCTACGATTCTGTGTTTGGGCAGAGCGTGGTGTCCCGCGGCCTGATCGACAAGGAACACGTTCGTGGATGGGTGGCCTCGGCCCGCGAAGGCAACCCGCTGGCCTCGTTCCACCAGGTCGCGCACGAGCTGGTCTCCTTTGCCATGTTCTGCGCAGGCACGGCGCTCCCTCGTGAGAACGAGCTGGCGCTGTCTCGGGACGTAAACCAGCGGCTCACGTCCATCCCGTCGCCGTAGTGGGTCCGCCGCTACAGGCGGTTGTCGAGCGGAACGCCGGACACGTCGTCGGAGATCGCCGCGGAGTCGCCACCGTGGCGGTCCGTGCAGAACCCGACCTTGGCCGAGTTGCCCACCGCACCGTCCCCGTCCACGCGCGTGGAGGGCCGAAGGGCGTTCATGGAGCTATGGGGAAGCGTCGGGGGACCGGGAGGTGGCCCGCGGAGCGAACACGCCGAACTCGACGAGCGCCCGGTCCGCGGTCTCGAGGTCGGCCGCACCCAGCGCCGCGAACATGGGCGGAAGCTCGGTGATGCCCTGTCGGCGTGCAAGCGCGCCCAGCCCGGCGAGCGAGGGAAGAAAGTGGCGCAGCGAGGCATCGCGCGCGTGGCGGTAGACGAACACCACCTGCGGGCGTGCCGGGGGCAGCGGCGCCGCCGGGTCGTCGGTCAGGGCCGAGAAATAGTCGGACACAGGGTGGGTGTACTGCCGCACGAAGACTCTGCCCTCGTACGCATCTGGCTCCGCTTCGTTACCGGAAAAAGCGCGCTGCCGGATGTAGCAAAGATCGGCGAGCTCTTCGTAGATGGGGTGGAGCGTTTCGCCAGATTCGCGAAGGCCCCGCAGATAGTCGCTGAAGTTGGCGCCGAAGCGGTTCGGATCCCAGTGATCCGCCGGGTGCGCCGCGCGATAGTCCCGCACGAGGTTCGCCCACCGTCCAGGGAGCTCGCGGAAAAACAGCCCGCGAACGACGGGGAAGAGCTCTGCGAGGATCTTGAAGTGGTTTCGCTCGACCAGCGTGGCGTAGAACCCGAGGTTCTCCGGGCCGCTGGGGGAGGGACCCAGCGTCTCGATCACGCGCTGCGCCGGAGCCTGCCCCTCGAGCATCGGGCCCATCGCATCGAAGAAGCGCTCGAGGCTCACGCCACATCACTCCCGGTCGAGGCATGGGGACCCAGGACCTGGGTGTAGACGTCACGAACCGCGTCAGCTTCGTCCAGGACGCGGTCGAGGTCCGGGATGTCGGTGTCCCATTCGAGCAGGACCGGCACCGCTTGGGTGGCCGCGAGGGCGTCGCGAAGCACCGAGAACACACCTGGGACAACCGGTCGCCCGTGGTTGTCGATGATCCGGCCATCTTCCTCCACGTGTCCAGCGATGTGCATCTGCATCGTGCGGTGCAAGGGCAGGGCATGGAGCCACTGCAGCGGATCCCCGCCGTGGTTGCTCGCGTTGACGAACACGTTGTTGACGTCGAGCAGCAGCCCGCAATCGGCCTCCTGCGTGACCGCGGTGACGAACTCGCCATGGGTCATGTCGCTCCCAGGCATCACGGCGTAGAAGCTGATGTTTTCGACCCCGACGGGCCGCTCGAGGCGGTCGGAAAGCTCCCGAATGCGCCCTGCACAGTGCCGGACCGCCTCCTCGGTGTACGGAAGCGGGAGCAGGTCGTGATAGGCCACGCCGTCGATGGACGCGTAGCAGAGGTGGTCGGTGTAGTACGGCGCGTCGAGCTCATCGAGCAGCTGCTTGAGCCCGGAGAGGTAGGCGTCGTCAAACGGTGTCCGTCCACCCACCGACATCGAGACTCCGTGGGCGATGATGGGCCATCGCTCCGCGCACCGGCGCAGCACCCGACGGGCCGTGCCCTCGTTGCCGACGAAGTTCTCCGGGACGATCTCGAGCCAGTCGATCCGGCGGTCGGTCTCGAAGATGCTCTCGTAGTGCGGCGGTCGCAGTCCGATGCCAACGCCGTGTGGTTTTGAAGGAGCGCGGGGGTTCATGCCAATGCGTGCGTGACAACGAGAAAAGCCCGGGCCCGCAAGTGCAGGTCCGGGCCGAGGACTCCGTTCGCGACCGAGGCCGCGAGGTTCGAAATCAGCCGGAGGTCGAGGAGCCGCCGGTGCCGCCGGTTCCAGTGCCGGTGCCGCCAGTGCCGGTGCCGGTTCCGCCGGAGGATCCGGTTGCGCCGGGGCATCCCGCGGTGCTTGTCGTGGCGCCGGGACAACCGGTGGTTGTTCCGGGGCAGCCAGTGGTCGGGCCGGGGCAGCCGGTGGTGGAGCCGGGGCAGCCGGTGGTGCTGCTGCTGACGCCAGAGGTCGCCGAATCGGTGCCAGCGCCGGTGGTGTCTTCGTCGTCGCTGTCGCAAGCGGGGACAAATGCAAGCCCGGCGGACAGAGCGACGGCTTCGAGGATGTTGGTCAAGTTCTTGTTCATTTGAAATGGCCTTTCAAATCGAGGTGCCCGAGGGGGCTCGGTACAACCTCGCCCGCATATACACCACAGTTGCGGTTACGGGCGCGGTCAATCCTGGTGAGGTTTAGCACAATTGTCAAAGAAACGTTCAACTTGGTTCCGAGCGGCCGGTTCCATCTGCTCGAAGAGCCACATTGCTTGCGCGCAGCGCTGTTTTGCACGTGTTGGGTCGGTTTCCCAAGCGCGGTCCCAGCGCCACCGAGCGCGAGGCGTCACGCCGCTGGGGCAGGTGCGGTCCCAGCCGCCATCCGCCGCGGCATCGATGACCGCCTCTCCGCAGACGATGTCGACCAGGGGATCGACCAGGGTTCGGTCGTGGGCACCGTATTGCTC
>CAYGTG010000943.1:0-2467 GCA_964352485.1 uncultured Nannocystaceae bacterium
CCCCTACGCCGCCCGGCGAAGAGCCTTCCCCCGCGGGCCCTCCGGCCGTGAACCCCCAGCCCGCTGGCCTCGCAGCGATAGAACTGGCCTCGCCGGATGTGGACGCGCCAACCCTTGGCGAGGTCGCGCCCACTCCCCTCGCCGCCGAGGCCGCGAAGCCCACCAAGACCAAGCGGCGCAAGCGAAAACGGCGCAAGCGAAAGCGGCGGCGCAGCAAAATGACCAAGCACCGCGTCGCGGTCGACGGCTCCCGCGATCCGCTGTCCGGGCTGTGAATGTGCGCTGCGCGAGAGTCCCACTCGAGTCGGCGGACTGTCGGACGAGGTCAGGCCCTGCGCACACCCAGCTGAGCGGTCGGGATCCCCATGAACCGATCGCCTCGCCCTCCGTAATCAACACACCGTACCCGTGCTCGGCGGGGCCGACACGTCATGCTCCGACGTCCAGCCATCATCATCCTCGCCCTGCTTGCAATGCCCACGACTGCGAGCGGTCAGCCGACCTTGTCGGCGCCTGTCGACCTTTCCGACGATCGGGTTGTCGCGCCCGGAGCGGATCTCACGGCGACGCCTCGCCCCGCAAAGGACGAGCCGGTGGTCGTTTTTCTCAACTACGACGGCGTGACGCTGACCTCAGCGAACTTCGGCGAAGAGGATGCCACCAGCGACACCAGCGCCGTGTGCCCGGGAACGATTTCGGCGTACGGCAGCGGCGCCAAGCGTGACGCGAGCGTCCAGGCCACGAGAAAAGACTGGCAGGACTTCAACCTGCAGATCGTCACCGAGCGCCCGGCGTCTGGGTCTTACACAATGAACGTCGTCGGCATCGGTCCCTGCGGACCTTCGACTGGCGGTGCCGGGGTCGCGCCGATGGACTGCGGCAATCAAGAGCCCAGCAACGTCTCCTTCACGTGGGCGGCCGAGAACCAGCAGTGGTCTGCTGACGTCGTGGCCACGATCAACAGCCAAGAGATCGCGCATACCTTTGGCCTGGACCACGTCAGTCATCCACCCGACATCATGAATCCGATCGCGGGGATGGTGGCCGACCCCGGCTTCCTCGACGAGTGCCTGCCCTTGACCGGTAATGTGTTCTGCTCGGACCAGCACGCGCAGTTTTGCAGCGGCGGAGGGCAGAATGCCGTGCAAGAACTGCTCGACATCCTCGGTCCGGCTGTGCCCGACCTCGCGCCGCCCGAGGTCAGCATTACCTCACCCGTCGACGGCGAGGTGTTCGACACACCCATCAGCATCACGGTCACCGCCGATGCGTCCGACGATGTCAGCGTGACCCAGGTCGATATTCTCATCGACGGCGAGGACCAGGGAGCACCGCGCTCCAGCGCGCCCTACTCTTGGCCCCTTGAGTTGCCCGCCGAGGGGACGTTGACGTTCGAGGTCGTTGCTCTGGATGGAGCGGGCAACACGACGGTCAGCGACCCGGTCACGGTGCACATCGGAGTGATGGAAGCCCCCGAGACCTCGGACGGCTCAGGCGGCGAAGAGGAGGGCTCCGGGGGGCTCGACTCAGGAACGGACGGTGCGATCCCCGGGTTTGGGCAAGACGAGCCCACCACAGGATGCGGATGTCGGACCCATGGCAAGCCTCCACTGGCTCTCTTCGGTCTCTTCGCCATCGGTTGCCTCGCGCTGCGCCGGCGCGAAGTCAGAGGCCCGTGGTCCGCGAAGTGACCGGGTCGTCCACGTCCGTGTCCTGAGTGACGAGCGGAACAATCCAGTAGACGCTCACTTCGCCTTTGGGCTGGGCGCGGTGAGCAGGAGTACGTCGACCGAGGGCACGATCGCCAGCGACGCGACCGCCAATCGAATCACGACCGCGATGAGGGCGACGGCGATGGTCCCGGGGCTCCCACCCACGGCGAGCAGCGACCCGGCAACGTCATGTTCGATCTTCTGCCGGGTCAGCAGCGCATCGAGAGCCAGCACTGCGAGTGTGGCAGCCATGAGGCCTCCGAGTCGGCGGGCGAGCGTCACGCGGCCCCCCAGGATCCCGCCGGTCTCGCGGTGAGCAGCGCGAACATCAGCGCATCACCCAGCGGGCCCCCCAGCGCGAAGTTTCGCCGCCCATCTCGATCGACGGGCGCCCCGAACAGCGAAGTCGTCGCCCACAGCGAAGCGAACATCACCGGGTCGCGATGGGCCCGAGCGGCAGCCAGCATGAAGCCAGTCGCAGAAATGCTCAGGCCGGCGACGAGGGGACCGGAGTCGATGTCCCCGGCTCCGCCAGAGCCGGCCTCGTACTCGCGCACCGCCGCGAACCCAAGCGCCTCCCGATGCAGATGCGTCTTCACCGCTCGGTACAGCGATGCCGACTGCTCGGGATGCGAGAACGAGAGGAAGTAGGACGCGAGCGCCGTCCCGGATCCTCGGCCCGCATCGCGAGCCCGGCCGTGGGTGCCGACGAGCTGAAACAGCAAGCCCGTGCGCGGGTCCTGGAGCTTCTCGAA
>CAYGTG010000943.1:2477-3733 GCA_964352485.1 uncultured Nannocystaceae bacterium
GCGACATGTTCGTCATCTCCGACCCTGGCATGCAGCGCGAGCGATGCGACGGCGGCGGTGTTGTCGACGGGATAGGTCTCCCCGGGATACGTCGACAGCAGGTCGCGACGACGCCGCAAGCCACGGTCGAGATGCCTTGAGATCCGGTCGTTGAGTTCGGCGTGGGGGGAGCTCGACTCGACCACCCGGCGCAGCGACAGCACGAGATTGAGGTAGCCCAGATATGCAACGTGAGCACGATCGCTGCCGATGTCGCGCAGCGGATCGTGCCCCCACGCGGCGCGGTCGAACGCCCTCACTCGCGCACTCAGCAGCTGCTCGATACAAGCGTCTGCCGCTGCGAGATGCTCAGCTCGCAGTTCGGGGTGGATGTCGGCGGTTTGCAGGTACCCCAGCGCCGCCATCATCGATGTCGCGAACAGCCATTCGCCGTCAAAGCGATCGTGGCCGGTCATGAAGCGATCGGCGGCGAGCTCCTGCGGGCGCGAGGCGTCCACTCCCGCGGCCAGGCGACGCTGCGTGGCGAGGTCGTCCTTCCACAGCTGCTCGGATTCCCGGCCGAACCAAGTCGCCGGGAGCCACCGGACGGATGCCGAGAGGATGACGAGCGCGAGCAGCCAGCGAAGTCGTCGCATCCGGAGCATCGTCGAGGGTCGGTCCGGGCTGAGGTAGCCCCGAGCTTTGTGAGCGGTCGTCGGCTGCGGGCGAACGGTCGGGGTTCGCGGTTGCTCGCGGGCTGGCCGCTCCGGATCGTTCGAGGTTTGGGCCCTTAGAGCGCCCCCGAGAATGACTGCTTGAATCGGAAATACGACAGCGCTGTCGTATTTGGAAAGTCCCGATTTCGAGGTTCGAGGGGGGGTTCTAGCGGCGGTTCTTCGATGCGCGTTTTCGCCCTGGGCTGTTGCCCGCCGAGGGTCGATGCCCGTTCATTCCGCGGGCCGTGGCGCCAAGCGGTACAGCGGAGCCTCGACCCACGGGGCCTTGCCTTCGATTTGCAGACGACAGCACTCAGGCTTGGAGCAGGTCGTCGATGTCGTCGACCTGCGTCGCCCGGACGACGAGCGCGGCGGCGTCGTAGGACTGGAGGCGTGTGCGAAGCGCTTCGTCGAGCCGAAAACCACGCGCTTCGAGCTGCGGCGACAGTCTGCGCGTCCCGTTCGCGTGCAAGAGCCGGGGCATCTGCCCCTCATGCATGGGAAGACGCATGGCCGAGACCGCGGCGCTGCTGGTCGAGCATCGCTTGCCCGAGGTCCCGT
>CAYGTG010000944.1:0-3730 GCA_964352485.1 uncultured Nannocystaceae bacterium
CTCGACGTGGGGTCAAGTGCTCGCCCCTCGCTGAGCACCTTCAGAGCCCGGCATGGCACCATCAAGCCCGTTGGAGATGCGGGCGCAGACGGTGGTCGTGGGTGCGGGGGTGGTCGGTCTGGCGATCGCCCGTTCGCTCGCGCGCCGAGGCCACGACGTTGTGGTGCTCGAGGCCGAGGACGCCTACGGGCTGCACGCGAGCAGCCGGAACTCCGAGGTCATCCACGCGGGGCTGTACGACCCACCGAGCAGCCTGAAGGCGCGCTTGTGCAATGCGGGCCGGCCCCAGCTCGTCGCGCTGTGTCGAGACCACGGCGTCGAGCACCGCCTCCTGGGCAAGCTCATCGTCGCCACCGAGCCCGCCGAGGTCGCGGTCCTCGAACGCATCGCCGCCAACGCCCGGGCCTGCGACTCCGGGCGGTTGCAGCGGCTCGATGCCGCCGAGGTCCAGCACCGAGAGCCGGCGCTGCGGACCTGCGGCGCGCTGTGGTCACCCGAAACGGGCATCGTCGACAGCCACGGACTGATGCGGACGCTGCTGCATGACGCACAGGCGCACGGCGCCATGCTGGCCTTGAAGACGCCGGCAACGAGTCTTCGCCGCCACGCCCACGGCTTCGTCCTGCACACCCCGCAAGGTGCCCTCACCGCCGAGCACGTCATCGTCTCGGCCGGTGCCGGTGCACACGCGCTTGCGAAGACGCTCGAAGACTTGGATCCCCAGTCCATCCCGGCGCGCTACCTCGCCAAGGGGACCTACGCCAAGCTCCGCGGGCCCAGCCCCTGCAAGACGCTCGTCTACCCGGTGCCGGACTCCGCGTCTTTGGGCGTGCACCTGACCCTCGATCTCAGCGGCGCTGCCCGCTTTGGACCCGACCAGGAGTGGGTCGAGCATGCCGACGTCACGGTCGATCCGTCGCGACTGGGGGCGTTCACTCCCGCGATCCGCCGCTACTGGCCCGAGCTTCCCGACGACGCTCTGAGCCCGGACTATGCG
Organism: uncultured Nannocystaceae bacterium; assembly: GCA_964352485.1. Lineage (GTDB taxonomy): Bacteria > Myxococcota_A > Polyangia > Nannocystales > Nannocystaceae > CAJXVA01. The sequence goes on from CAYGTG010000944.1 coordinate 998, forward strand.
GGGATCCGGGTCAAGATTCAGGCGCCCGGCGCCCCCATGGCCGACTTCGCGGTTCTCGGCCCCGCCACGCACGGCCTGCGCGGCCTCGTCCTGCTCTTCGGCATCGAATCCCCCGGCCTCACCAGCGCCCTCGCGCTGGCCGACGAGGTCGCCCTCCACCTGGAGACCCCATGAGCCTCTACGTCGTGTCCATCGCCCTGACGATCATCGCCAACATCGGGTACCACCTGCTGCAGCGGAGCATTCGTCCCGACCTCAGCCCGCTGGTCTCGCTGATCGCCACCTACGGCACCGCGTTGGTGGTGTGCCTGCTCGCGCTTCCGTTCTTCCGGGGCGACGCCCCGCTGGGGCAGCAATTCGCCAAGCTCGGCTGGCCCAGCGTCGCGCTCGGTCTGGCGATCATCGCGCTGGAGCTGGGCTTTTTGCTGGCCTACCGCGCGGGGTGGAACATCTCGGTCGCCGCCCTGTACAGCAACGCCGCCGTGGTGCTGCTGCTGCTCCCCGTCGGCCTGCTCGCGTTTCACGAAGGCATGGATGCGCGAAAAGCAGCGGGCCTGGTGTGTGCCTTCGTAGGACTCGTGCTGCTGAGCAGCAAGCCTGAGACCAGCCCGCTGTAGCTACGACGGGGACATCGACGAGATCGCCGGCTGCGAGGGGCGCAACGAGTCCCGGTCTCGGCGTACCTGCAGGCCCGCTGAGTCTCAGCGGCTCTCGGGGTGCGTCGCTGCGCCCCAGAGTCTGAGCTCGACCCGACTCATCGGCACCGCGAACCCGCTGTCGTCGATCCGCAGAATCTCGCCGCGGTCGGTGAACACCCAAACCTCGCCACCGAACCCGGCCAAGCCGTAGCTCAGCGCGGGCACGCTCGCGATGGGGCCCAACACCTCCGCCGTCGCCGCGTCGAACGCCACCAGCACGTCACCGCTGCCGCTGGGGCTGCTCAGCAGCATCACCGAACCACCGAGCGGCATCACGTCGCCGCTGCTGCTGTATCCCTCGAGCGTGCCGGCCACGGTGATATCCGTCCCGCCATCGGTGACCCGCACCTGCACCACCTCGCTGCCCTCGACGAGGACCAACACATCGTCGTTGGCATCGAGCGCTCCGAACTCCGCAAAGCCGGCCGAGTTTGCGCTGCTGGGCCCCCGGGGCGTGCAGACCACGCTCACCGGATCGCAGACGTAGAGCATCCCCGCGGAGAGCGCGTACAGCAGCCCGTCGCGATCGATGGCGATGTCGGTGACCGATGCCGCGCCGCCATCGTCAAACGTGAACCGCCCCAGCTGCGCCAACGTGAGCGTCACCGGATCGAAGGCGAACAACGTGTCGCTGCTGTTGACGTAGATGCTCTCCCGCTCGACCGGGGGTGGAGGCGGTGGACGCTCGGCGCCCGAGCTTGAGCTCTCGTCCCCCGACGACTCCTCGTCCTCGCCGCCCTCCTCTCCACCGTCTTGGGACCCGGACTGCCCACCGTCGGTGCCGTCCTCCATGATCAGCCGCTCGACGCAGCCGGTCAGGAAGATCAGGATGACAAGGCCGGTTCGCACCCGGGCACAGTACCGCGCGAACCAATACAGAAGCCCCGCGAGTTGCCTCGCGGGGCTTGGATGTGGAGGATATCGGGATCGAACCGATGACCCTCGGCTTGCAAAGCCGATGCTCTCCCAGCTGAGCTAATCCCCCGTACTGGTCCGACGTGTCGTGTGTGGTCTAGAGAATCTGGTCTGAAAAAGGGTGCCGGTGTTGGTGGGCGTGGGAGGACTTGAACCTCCGACCTCCGCCTTATCAGGGCGGCGCTCTAACCAGCTGAGCTACACGCCCGAGCGGACGCGCTTTGTACTCGGGCCCAGGACGAACGTCAAGACATCGGCGCCAAGATTCGGCGGCCTGGCGAAAAAGGCCGCGGCGTCGGGGGATGAGGGCCTCTCGCGCAGGAGCCGCGCCCCTAGATCGCCGGTCCGTCACCGTCCAGGGACGCGTCGCTCTTCTTCGCCTTCTTTTCTCTCTTGCGGGCCTTGCGACTCTTCCGGCCGCTCGAGATCTCGCCGTCGGCGTTGAGGACCCCCTCGCTCTGGGCGTGCTTCACCATCGCCCCGATCATCTCGAGCAGCGCATCGCCAGCCGGCATCAGGTGGTGGTGGTACGAGGGCACCTCCCCGGGCGCCCACTTCAAGAATAGAAGCAGCTGCGCGTTGCTCAGATCACGCGGCAACTCATCCTCCCCCTTGATCACCAGCAGCTGCTCCTCCTGCGTCCCGGCGGCGAGAGAACCGATGATGACCTCCTCGATCGCGACCGCGATGTACTGGTCCTTGCGGCCCTCGTAGCGGCCCTTGCCGAACACCTGCTTGACCCGGACCTTCGCCAAGACGTCCGAGAACCCGAGCCGCTCGGCGAAGAGCTGCTGATCGAGGACATCGTTGGGTGCCCTGCCCATCAGCTCGACGCTCTGCGGCGTGTAGTCATCGTCGAAGGCCTTGCGGTGCTTGCTTTCAAACGCGGTGGCATCTTCGGGTGAGGAGAGCTCACCGGTGGCGTTGCGGTCCTTGCACGCTGCGAGGCTCAGCCCCGCCACGACGGTGGCGCCGGCGATCCATCGAGCGGCGAGAGACAGGCGTCGGGAACGCATCGGCGCAACGGTAGCAGCCGGTTCCGTCCCGGCCCAGTCGCTCGGTCATCTCACGGCCCGAATGGTGCGCGGTCGGGACCGGCTCACCGCAGCCAACTTCTGTC
>CAYGTG010000945.1:0-3730 GCA_964352485.1 uncultured Nannocystaceae bacterium
GCTGAAGTCCGGGGGCAACGTGATGGCCGCCCTCGAAGCGCTGCTGCGGCTGCGGCAGGCGGCTTGCCATTCGAGTCTCGTGCCCGGCCAGGAAGACATGATCGGCTCCTCGTCGAAGCTGGAGACGCTCTACGCCCGCCTCGAAGAAGCGGTCGCCGATGGACACAAGGCCCTGGTCTTTTCACAGTGGACGAGCCTCCTCGATCGGGTCGAACCAGGCCTCGAAGAGCGGGACATCGATTTCGCGCGCCTCGACGGAGGGACGCGCGATCGCGGCGCCGTCGTCGAGCGTTTCCAGGCAGACGATGGTCCCCCGGTCATGCTGCTCTCCCTGCGCGCGGGGGGCACGGGGCTCAACCTCACCGCCGCGGACCACGTCTTCCTCATGGACCCGTGGTGGAACCCGGCCGTCGAAGACCAGGCCGCAGACCGAGCCCACCGAATCGGCCAGGAAAACCCCGTCCTCGTGCATCGGGTTGTCGCCCGCGGAACGGTCGAGGAGCGCATCCTCGCCCTGCAAGAGAAGAAGCGAGCCCTGGCCGAGGCCGCGATCGGTGAAGGCGGAGGCGGGGCCGCGATCACCCGCGATGAGCTGATGGAACTCCTCAGCTGACCGCAGTTGCTTGTTGCCCTGTGCGAGGTTCGCGGCCGGGCATGGCGATGGTCTCGACGAGCAGGCGCCCCTAGGGAACGATCGTGAACGGGTAGCGGGCCAGCTCAGCCCCGTCCTGCGAAAACACCTTCACCTCCCAATCCCCGACGTACTCGCTGCGCAGCTTGAGATAGGCGCGCGTCCGGTAGGCGTGCATCGGCTTGACGACGATCTTCCCACGCCGCGCGTTGCCGTCGATTTTTTGCCACACCACCGACAGCTCCTCTTTCTGCCGCTGATGCACCACGCGGAGGCAGACGTTGACCAGGTCTCCTTGGGCAACCGAGAACGAGCCATCTCCGCCCGAGCAACGACTGCGCTCGTACGTGCTGCCCATCGAGACATCATCGACGTGGATGCCGGTCTCGCCGACAGCACCGACGGGGGCTCGGTCGGCCGGACTGACGGGAAGCTTCTTGAACACGGCCGCGACCTCTTCTGATGTCCCGGCCGGGGCCTCGCGAGGGTCCCGATTGGGGTCCGGGACCGGCGGCGGCTTGCGGTCGGGGGCGACGTCGGGCTCCGAGGCGCCAAGGTCCGGCTTCGCCTCAGGGGACTGAACCGCAAGACTCGATGTTGGCGGACCCAGGGATTTCGCGTCCAGATCCCCGGCCGTCACCGCTGGATTCGTGCCCGACTTGGAGGAGGGTTTGGGATCAGGCGAACGGCCGAGCCATATCGCCAACCCGGCGGCGACCGTCCCTCCGACGATGAGCGGCAGACGTTTCTTGCCCCGCTTCTTTCGGGGCCGCGCGGGCTCGAGGGTGACTTCGGGCTCGGGCTCTCGCGGCGAACGGTTCGGATGCAGCACGATGGGCGGCGGCAGGTCGTCGTCGCTCGAAGCGTCACCGGCCTTGGTCGCATCGCCCGAACTTTCGCCAGCGCCGTCGTCTCGTGACGATGGCTCGTCCTGCGGTTGCGCATCCTGCGGTTGCGCATCCTTGGGAGTCGGCGTTGCCGCGCCGGCCTGCGATGCATCCGATCCCATCAACGCATCCATCAAGGATTCGTCCGGCTTCGCGCGATCGGGAAGATCGAGGGCATCGAAGGACATCATCGATGTACTCGCCGACGGCTCGATATCCTCTTCGGGCGGAACCTCGCCCGTAGGCTCCTCCCGCATGAGCCGGTCCATCTCATCCCGCTTCGGGACGACCGCGGCGGCGGCATCTTGCTTCCGCGCACCGCGAACATCTTCGGTCCATGCCTTCGTCTCGTCGGTCCGCTGTGGGCCGGCGTCTTCGACCTCCGGCGGGTCGGCGTCGCGCTTGCGGGCCCCGCGAACATCCTCGGTCCACGCCTTCGTGCCGCCCTCGGACCCGCCGGGCGGGTCAGGAAGAGATTCCCAAGCCTCATCGAAGGTCTTCGCCTTGGAAGCGTCAGACCGGTCCTTGGATTCCGACATGGGGCCGGAATCGTGCCAGATCGGCCACAGCCCGCAACCCCAGGGACTCCGAGCCGCTTGCCCGGCGGCCCTAGGAAGTCTAAGTCTCAAGCATGGCTGCGCTTTCGACCCGCCTGTGGCTCCCGCTCTGCGGCGCTTTGCTTGCTTCTGGCTGCGATGCGCCACAGGCCTCTGGGACGGAGACCGCGCCCCAGGAGGCCGCGGCTCCCTCCCGAACTCCGGTGGACCCGGGGGAGGACGGCCAATCGCGCACTCTGCTCCAGCACTATCGGGCGCGAGATCTCGCGGGCGGCAAGCTCTCGATTCCATCGGGCGAGGGGCTCGAAGCCGAGGCCACCGCGTGGCAGCTCCCGTTTCAAAGCAAGCGGATCGTCGCCGCCTTCCTCACCTCGCTATCTCGCGGCGCAATCGATGAGCTTCAGTACACCCTGGCTCCCGGAGCCACATTCGGTCGCCCCGATCCCCGGCGCCCCCACGAGCGCCCCGTCTTCGAGGGCGACAACTTGATCACGTTCTTTGACGGCGTTCACGCAGCGGCGAACCGCATGGATGAGATGACCAAGTACACCAACCCAACATCGTTCGTGATGGGCCTTCAAGAGCGCATCCGTTCGGGCGCGGAGCCGGTGTGGGCGTTTTATGAAGCCGGCCCCGACAAACTCATGTTCCGATTTCGGATGTACGGGGACCGGGCATACATCGACTACGTCGGATACTTCGCCGAAGCACCGACGGAGCCGGTCGACTACTCCGCCCTGGGTCCAGCACCCCCGATGATGCCGGGCATCTGGACCGACGAGAACAAGATCCTGCGAGACTTCGATCCCGCAAAGATGAACTCGCGTCGGGGTCAAGCCGGCGGTGGCAGACGCACGCAGCCGCCCCCTACTCCGCAGTGACGCTGAGTTCTTCGACGGCCTGACGGAACGGCGACCACACGTGGCGCTCGAGGAAGACGGATGCGGTCATCTTGCCCTGCGAAACCGCGTCGAAGTCCTTTCGCTGTCGCTCGAGGCGCGCTTGGAGGGCCATCGATTGCGCGTCTGCGCCATGAGGATGCTCGGCGTGGCGCTCGGCGAACAAGGCCGCCGAGCCGCGCCCACGAGCGACCCACACGAAGTGCCAATCCGCGATGAATCCTCGCATCCGCTCGAGGTTGATCGTGCCTGCCCACGCGGTCTCTCCCAGCTCGAGCCACGCGTAGGCATCGAGCCCGTGGCCGACCGCCCTTCGCAGGGACGCATCAACGGCTGAAAACTCGAAGATGACCTCACCGTCCCGGTCGACATCGAGCATGGCGGCTTGGTGGCGATTGCCCGCGGCGTCGATCGCCGTGAGCACGAGCGAGCCGCGGTAGGGCCGGACCACGCAGCCAGCCCGCTCAGCGTCCCGCCCGCTGAGCACGACCCCGGCATTCTCGTCGATGGGAAGGGGCCAGCCTTTGCAGAGCCCAGCCTCACTCAGCCGGAGCCGGACTCGGTCGAGTTTGACGTCGCGGTGGTCGACGATCCCAAACCTCACCCCGTTGTGGAGGATCGTGAACCGGGCCGCGGTTGATTCGACCGCACTGCAGGACCCCGCCTCGGCCCGCCCCGCCAGGAGCTGACCGCGGAGCGCCTCCTTGCACGCTTCCCCCGCCCGAGCGGCGACCTGGTCCGCCAGCGCTATGGGTG
>CAYGTG010000946.1:0-3727 GCA_964352485.1 uncultured Nannocystaceae bacterium
GGTGTGGGGACTCGTCGAGGTTCGGTCCGCGGAGGTCGAGGTTCCGGCGATGCATCCACAAGCACCCGCGGTGGTGGTCCCCGCGAGACCCTCGCGAACCCTGCCGCAGGACGTCCCGCCGCGCCTCCCTGCACCGGCACAGCCGGCCGAGCCCGAACCCCTGCCGCGTCCGACGAAGAGTTTCGTGCCGCGGGCGGGCGAACCTGCGGGCGTGGCTGCGGTGCCGGCGATCTCGAACCTTCGGGAGGAAACGCGGCGGCTTCGCGAGGTGCGGGCGTCGATCGCAAGTGCTGCGTGGGACGACGCCGCGCGCGAGCTTGCTTCGTACACCCGCGCGTTCCCCAACGGAGCGCTTCGTGAAGATGCGCAGGCCTATCGGATCATCGTACGTTGTGAACAGGGGAACTCGGCGGATGCGCTGCGTCGCGCGTTCGACGATCGTTATCCAGTGTCACCGCACGCCGCTCGTATGGATGCCGCCTGTCGCGAGGAGAAAAAAGAGTGAAGGGGCAAGGCGCCACGGTGCAATGCAGGGGCATGAACACCGCGAAAAGCCTCTCCTGCGGGATGCTTCTACTCAGTGCCGGCTGCTTCACCGCCCCCGGGGATCTCGGTGCGGTCGGTGAGAGCTCTGGTGGCGTAGACTCCGGGTCGGGCGGATCGACAGCACCCTCGCAGACGACGGGGACCGGTGCCGAGACGGGCGGCACCACGGGCGAGCCACTCACGACGGGTGCGGAGTCGGGCGAGGAGACCACAGGTGAGCCGAGCGATTCTCCGCAGTGTGGCGTCGGCTCGGGCCTGCAGCGGCGATTGACCTCGACGCAGGTCGAAAACGCGATTGCAGATCTGTTCGATGTCGCGGTCGAGGTGCAGTTTGACGATGCGTCGATTCCGTTCGAGTCGGCCGAGTCGCTCTCGCCGCCGGACTCGATGTCGCTGGCATTGGTCGCCGCTACGGTGGCCGGAGACTTCGCGGTGCCTGCGTGCGGCGGAGCTGAAGCTACTTGTGCACAGGACTTCATGGATACCTACGTTCCACTGGTCCTGCGGGGGCAGGGGAGCGTCGACGCGTTCATGCCGATCTACGAAGAGGTCGGCGAGTACCAGGCCGGAATCCGTGCCGTGGTCGGAGCACTGATCACGCACCCTGCGTTCATCGATCTCACTCCGATTGGCGCACAGGAGGATGGGGTGGTCTCGCTCGATGCAAACTCGTTGGCGACACGCATTGCGCTGCTGACTTGGAACTCGGTGCCGGATGCCGCGCTGCTCGGTGCCGCAGCGGATCTCTTGGAACCCGGCGGTGTGGAAGCGCAGCTCGCTTCCATGTTCGATGACCCTCGCTTCGGACGGGCGCAGGCGGACTTGTATTCCGCGATGACCGGAGTCGACTCGCTCCCGTCGGAGGACCGCTCCATCGTCTACGACGGCTGGTCCGATGCGATTGCCGAGTCGATGCTCGAGGAACAGCGACGGTTTGTGGCCGACCACGTGGGTGATGCAGACGCGTCTCTCGAGGGGCTGATGACTTCGAGCTCGACGTTCGTCAACGCGGACTTGGCAGCGCTATATGGCCTCGACCTGCAAACGCCGGCACCTGCGGGAAGTGGTTGGGCGCCGGGCGAACTGGACCCTGCGCGCCGCGGCGGGTTGCTCACGCAGCTGGGCATGATCACCGTCGGGTCGCACAACAGGCCCGCCGAGTCGTACCGAGTGCCTGTCTCGCGGGGTCTGTCGGTTCTGTCGGTGTTCTTCTGCAGCGTCGCTCCGCCTCCGCCCCCCGGCGTCAACCCGGCACCCCCCACTCCCGTCGAATCCAGGGACGAGTGGGAGGCGCTGGTCGCCGAACCAAACTGCGCGGGGTGCCACAGCCTCTTCGACCCGTTTGGGTTTGCCTTTGGAGACTACGACGGCGTGGGCCGATGGGACCCGCGAGGCGACGCGACGAACGCGACGCACGACTTCTTGGACGGGGAGTTCTCGGACGCGCTGGAGCTCGGAGCCCAGCTCGCCTCGAGTGCCGAGGTACAGACATGCGTGGCCAATCGCTACTACACGTTTGCGCTTCGGCGAGGGCTCGGCGAAATGGATGCGTGCGCGGTCGAGGAGTTCGCGGCCGCGTTCGCCGATAGCGGCGGCAACCTGCGCGCACTGGTGCAGGCCATCGCCACCTCGGATGCATTCCGCCTCGCTCGACCGTAGCTGCCCGCGGTTAACGTCTCACAGCGGCTGGCACTCGTCGGCAAACGCGCTCCACTCGCATTCGAGGGGGTAATTCGCGCATGCGACTTCGTTGAACAGCAGGTCGCAGACGTTGATGCCTGCGGTGGGATCACCCTCGGAGTCGTCGGTCGGGTCGAGCGTGGGATCAAAGGTGGGATCAAAGGTGGGGTCTGGGTCTGCGGTCGGATCGAATGTGGGATCTCCGGTGACCGGAGAGGTGGTGACGCCCGTCGTCGAGGCGCCGCTGGTCGAGTTGGGACCACTGGTCGAGGCGGACGTTGCCGGCGGGGTCGCGCCCGAGGCGGAGTCGTTCGAATCGCCGGTCGTACTCTCGTCGTCGCTCTCGTCGCCGGACGTGGTGTCGCCAGAGCCCTGGACCCCACCGGTGGCGTCCGCGGTCTGCTCGGGCTCGGAGGCCGTTGGCGCCCCGCCGACCCCGGATTCCATTGCCCCCGGTGGCTTCAGCTTGTCACCGTAGGGGTCGGCCACCTCGAGCTGGCAGCCCATAAGCAGGGCCACGGCCGAAACGACCAAGGTTGACGTGGCGTGGAGACCGCGGGCCTGGGGATGGGTGCGCATGAGCTCCAACTGAAGTCAGGCTGGAGGTCGAAACGTTCAATGTCCGGAAGAGGAATTTGATGACGATCGTCAATCGGACGATTCTGCTGTGACGCCGAATACATCTGCCGCAGGAAGAACGCCGTGAGCGGTCTTTTGTGCGTCGTGTCTGAACGTTTCTCGCTCAGGTCTGACTTCGACCCTGTGAAGTGGGTCGGAGTTCATGGGCTGGGAATTGCTGCGGCGGTGCTGGGGATGTCGTGCAGCGCGGACGCGCGCGACCCGTTCTCAAGCGGAAGCGCAACGACACTTACCGCAACCGGGTCCGCCGCGGAGACCTCAGGAGCGGGAGCGGGAGCGGGAGCCGGCGAAGGGACGAACGCCGAGACCGGGCCCGGCTCCGATTCGGACTCGGACTCCTCGCCCGGGCCCCTGCTCGACGTCGGCCATGCGACGGGCGGCAGCGGGGCCGATTGCGTTGACGGCGATTGCTCCGGCTGTTCGGCCGTCGACGTGTTGTTTGTGATCGACAACTCGACCTCGATGGGCTCCTACCAGTCCGCTCTCGCGGCTGCGGCCCCGGGATTCGCCGATGCGCTGTTCGAGAGCCTCCCGGTCGGCACCGATCTTCACGTCGGTGTCACAACGAGCTCGTTCTATGGCGGAAGCGGCGGAACGAGCCCGGGCGAAGGCAACTGCTCGCCGTACTACGAGGGTGCTGGACTCACGGGACGCGACGATCTCTACGCCTGGTACTGGCGGCCTGACGAGATGCCCTACGAGGAAAACGGCGCACAGGGGAGGCTGCGAATGCATGACGGCCGGGCTTACTTTGCGACCGTCGTTGGAGAGGAGGATCCCAATCCGTTGAAAGACTGGCTCGTCGGCAACATCGATGCCACGGGCGAGTCCGGCAGCGTGTGGGAGATGGTCGCGTCGGGTG
>CAYGTG010000947.1:0-3718 GCA_964352485.1 uncultured Nannocystaceae bacterium
GGATTGACGATAACAGAGCCTGCGTTCGCGTTGTCGCCTTGGGGGTCGGTGACGAAGTCGCACTCTCCGGTGAGCTGTAGTTCATGGGCCTGCGGAATCAAACAGGTCGCCCCTTCCCACATCCGGAACGCGGCACCCGTCATCTCGCCGGAAGCCTCACCGCAGCCACAGGAACCGCACGCTCGATTGTCGATGACCCCATCGTAGAGCACCGTCTGGCTCGGGTATCCGACCGGGCATTCATGCTCACCGATCCTCCAAACGCACATATCGTCCCCGAGCGTCGGAGCGTCCGCGCATTCAAGCCCCTCATCGCACCCCTCCGCGACCGTGTCGCCGCCAAGGCACACGGTCGCGGGAATCGAGGCGTCGAGTGCTGGAATGGATTCCGATGGACTCGGGTCGCAGGTACCTGCCGTGATGGCAATCGCCTCCCCGCGCATGTATGCACCAGAGACTGTGATCTCGACCGGGAGCGCGTTGCAAGCCGCGGTCGCGACGATGGTCGCCCAGTCGGGGGCGCCAGCGCACGTCGAATCCCCCGCGAAGTACTCGACCAGCTGCGACGAAGCATCCCAATCAAGACCGCTGGGAGTTCCACAATCGCATCCGCAGATGGGATCCGGCGCAGTAGGCTCCATGATTCCCTCAATTGCGATGTCAGAGTACTCGCCTGAGCACTGTGGCTGTTCCGAACCGGCGGGCCCGTCGCGCAGAGCAGCCGGGCCAATCCATCCTCGAGGCACTGCCGGTATACACACACCTCCACCGTCGCAAACCTCTAGCTGTCCACCCGTCGACGAGGACCCCGGGTCGGCGCCAGTGCTCGTGCCGTCCGCAAGCGAAGTGGTGCTGCTGTCCGCTGTTCCACCAAGCGTGGAGGAGGTTTCCGCTGTTGAACTCGGTGCGAGTGTCGTCTCGCCAGCTGAGGATCCCCCCGTTGTCATACCACCGGTGATCGTAGAACTACTCGTAGAAGAACCGTCAACGCTCCCAGCGACATCTTCCGTTTCGGTGACCTGATTCGGCGAGAAACAAGCGGAGCAAAAGACAACAACGAGACCATGCATCCTGCAGTCCATTACCCGTCCATATCACCGGTGAGGGATGGATGGAATCGGTGATGACCTTCGGCCGGTGGCGTCGCTCGATCACGAGCAGTGCCGCACTCCGGCCGCTCCTCGCTGTGTGCCTGTTTCTCGCTCAAGCACCGACCCCGAACACGCCGACCGGCCCCGCGCCCGCACGGTCGGATTCTAGACGGCAGCTGGACCTTCGACACCCCCGGCCCGCCCTCCAAGACCGGCCCCGCTTCGTGCACCCGCAACTGGGCTGCGTGGCCCGCGGCAGGCTGGGCCCATGGGTGCGGCGCAGTCCGACCGACATCAGGAGGCATTCCGCGGACCCGGCGCTTGTTTGGGCTCGCCGTCGTCGGTCCACCATTGGCCATCAACAGGCTCCATTCGCTCATGCTCGCGGTTTCTCAGTACTGCGGCTTCCGATCCCGAACCGCCCAAACCGCGGCGCAGGGCCTGCCTCTGCACGGCGTGGGCACCAACGAGAGGATTGCCGTGCCCTGGTCAGCAATAGTGGCTCGCGCCGGCAGCGGGGACGGACTCGCGAACCATGCCCACCCGCCCGGCTTGGCGGGCGGGCATGGCCATGTTTGCATGGCACTCATGCGACGCACCCTCTTGCTCGGTTCGGCACTTCTGGGCTGCTCGAGCACGCAGGCGCCAACCCCTGCGATGCACGCTTCCGCTACGGTCCCGGCACAGACATCGGCCCCCCGCGCTCCGGGCCCCTGCCAGGTCCGCAACGAGGGGTTCGCCGGCGTGACGGTCACCGAGTTCACCTACGACGCGGGCCGGAAGGTGCGGGCGGTGGAGCGCGGTCCCTCTGGCGAGCGGCAGACGCTGTGGACCTACGATGAACAGGGACATCGGACCCAGCAGGTGGTCATCGATGGGCCTTCGATCCGCACCCACACCTTCGGCTATGACAGCGGCGTGCTGGCCTGGGAAGAAGTCCACGACGCACAAGAAGACCGCGTCGTCCTGCGACGGACGCGGAGCTATGACGCGGCCGGGTTGCTGCGCGAGCGTGACGAGTCGCGCTGGCATGAAGGAGCGTTTGTGGTCGTCGACCACCACGCGCTGCACTACGACGAGTCCCGCGCGTTCGTGTACGAGCTGCGCACCCAAACGCCGCCGGATGGTCCGCCGCTCGTGCACAGCATCACGGTCGATGTCGACGCGCAGGGGCGCGTCACCGCCAGGCGGGTCGACGAGGGCATGACCGGGAGCTTCGAGCGCGTCTCTTTGTACAGCTACAACCAGCACGGAGGGCTCGGCACGCTCACCGAGATGAAGGGCGACGCGCTGCACACCGTGGCGCGCCACACCTACGATGCCCAGGCTCGGTTGGTGCGTACCGAGGTCGAGGACGGCGCGGGCAAGCGCGTGGGCGTGACGACCTATGCGTTCAGCTGCCCGAGCTGAGCGGGACTTCGCGGATGGCGACGCCCGCCTCGGCCAGCATCCCGGTGCTCATCTCGAAGTCCTGCATCCACCGCTGCGGGATGTCGAGGTCGCCGGGGAAGACGACCTCGTCGACCCCGGCTTGAATCAGCGAGCGTGCGCAGCGGGTGCAGGGCGGCCAGGTTACGTAGGCCCTGCACCCCTTGAGCGCCACCCCGATGCGGGCGGCGTGCATGATCGCGTTCTCCTCCGCGTGACAGATCAGGGGGTACTTCTGATCGCGATCGGTCAGGCGATTGTTCGAGTCGTCGATGCCCCGCGGGAACCCGTTGAACCCGGTGCTGCGGATCTCCCGATCGGGGCCCACGACGACGCACCCGACCTGGGTGGAGGGGTCCTTGCTCCACCGCGAGATGTGCACCGCGAGTTCGAGGAAACGAACGTCCCACTTCGAGTGCTCCATTGCGGCGCAGCGTAGCAGCCTCGTCGCTCACGAGTGCGCGGCGACCCACGCGTCGAGGGCGGCCTGCTCCTCGGGCCAGCCCTCGAGACCCGAGCGGGCGTCCCGGGCGAGCGCGACCGCGGCGGCCACCGGGCCTCCGGTCTCGACCTGGGCCCGGGCCAGCGCCCATCCGCCGATCGCCTCCACGTCTGTGTAGCCCTCGTGCTCCCGGATTTCCCTCAGCGCCGGGCCCAAAATCGAAAACGCCTGCGCGTGCCGATCGGCTTCGACCAACGCCCGACCATAGTGAATCGCGGTGTCAGGGCGCAGCGGGTCTTCGGCCGGGAGCGAGGCCTTCGCCGCCTCGTATCCCGCCCGGTAGGCCTCGACGGCCGCCGACGCGTTGTGAATCTGACGCAGCGCATCGCCACGGTTGAGGTGGTTGAGGATGAGCCACGGGTGGCCGGGCTCGAGCGTCTTTGCGTAGACCTTCCCGGCCGCCTCGTGCTCGACCAGGGCCTGTGCACCCTGCCCCCGGCGGGTCAGCAGGCGGCCCAGCGTCTCGCGGCGGTCGGCAGTCTTCATGTGCTCGGGGCCGAAGACCGCCGCGTCGATCTTGGCGGCACGACGCACGACGGCCTCGGCTTCGTCGTAGCGCCGCAGGTTCTTGAGCGTGATGCCGAGATTGACCAGCGCGGTGCTGACGGACGGGTGCTCGGCCCCAAACGCAGCTTCGAGCTCGACCAGCGCTCCGCGGAAGGCCGCCGCGGCCTCTTCGTGACGACCGGCCCGGCCC
>CAYGTG010000948.1:0-3715 GCA_964352485.1 uncultured Nannocystaceae bacterium
CTCACAGACCGCCGTGGGCGTCGCAGCAATTTCGTGGTCGTGCTGCATTGTTGCTACGCTCGGACCTGGAATGCAGCGGATCGGAACGTGTGGGGGGACCCGCGGGCTGCGAAGCGTCGCGCTCGTAGCGGCTTTTTGTGTGGCCGCGACCCCCTTGACCGCCCTCGGGGCGAAGCCGAAGGGCAAGACCCGGGTGGCTGTGATGCCCCTGCTGACCGAGGGGGACGTGCCCAGCGAGGTGCGCTCCGAGGCTCGAGACGAGATCAAGGCGGCGCTGAGCAGCAAGAACGTCGAGCTCGTCGACGGACGTCCCACGGGCGCGAACTGTACGAATTTCGAGTGCATTCACGCCGTCGCGGAGGACGCGGACGCCGAATGGGTTGTTCAGCCCGCGCTTTCTACAATCGACCGCGACTACGGCATCGCGATCCGGCTCTTCGACGCGGCGGGAAACCTCAAGGCCGATGACACTTCGACCTGCGAGATCTGCAGCTATCCGGACGCGGTCGCGGCCCTGGTCCTGGGCGCCAAGCAACTCAAGGCTCCGATGCTGGAGTTTGTCGAGAACCCCTATGGAGATCGCGAACAGGCGTCGATCGAAACCGAGGCCATCTCTCGGTTCGCGATTCGAACGATCCCCGAGGGCGCCCAAGTCAAGATCGACGGCGAGCGGGTTGGAAAGACGCCGCTGGAACTCGAAGTCGAGCCCGGTCTACGAGACATCGAGATCACGCTGCGGAACCACAACGACGTGGTGGAAACCGTCCGAGCCCCACGGGGTGGGTCCGAGCTGCTCACCTACACCTTGATCGAGAACAAAGAGAAGCAGACCCGAGCGCTGCGCATCACCGGCTGGACGTTTTCGATGTTGGGCGTGGGCCTGCTTGGTGCTGGCATCCCGCTGCTCGCCCTCGAAGAGCGACCGGTCAAGAACCAATGCTCGGGGAACGACCGCGATTTCAACGGCCGGTGTCGCTACCGCTACGACACGCTGCTCCCGGGCGCGCTCCTGACCGGCTTTGGGGTCGCATCCTTGCTCACGGGAATCACCACGGGGGTGATCGCAGCGGCTCGCCGCAGCAAGGGCGACACCAACGGAACGCTCGATTCGATGGACGAGGACACGATCTCCGTTCGTCCGCTCATCGGGCCCACCAGCGCCGGCGTGAGAGTGAGATTTTGATGAAGCGACTGATCTTCGGCCTCGTGCTCCTGCCGGCCTGCATCGAGGACAACCCGTTCTTCATGGAGACCGATGCCCCCTCGACCGGGTTCATCGCTCCGGATGCGTCGACCGATGAGACGTCCACGAGCGGCACGGCGAGCGACACCACCAACGAGACGACGTCGTCCGGCTCGTCGTCGGGCGGCAGCGCTTCGAGCAGCTCATCCTCGGGTGCTCCTTCGCCTGCCAGCAGCTCCTCGAGCTCCGCGTCGGGAGACTCGAGCAGCTCCAGCACTGGCTCGGCTACGTGAGTCCGAGCCGGCGACTTCGATCGAGGATCTCGGCGTCGGCGCCGAAGACCGTGGCGAACACCGCGGCTCGGATCCACATACCGTTGCGAACCTGACGCCACACCACAAACCCTGGGTGGTCTTCCCACTCGTCGGGAAGCTCGTTGACCCGCGGCAGCGGGTGCATCAACACGCAGTCGGGACGAATGTGCTTGCGGTACTCGTGGTGAAGGACGAACTCGTCGGGCGCCCCGAGCTTCTTGTCCGCGTCGGGTTGTCCGGCGGCGCTGCCCTTGTCCCACTCCTGCTGCAGGCGGGTCATGTACATCGCGTCGATGCTCTCGCCGTGTTCGCGGAGCAGGGGCTCGATCGCGTTGTGCACCTCCACCTCGATGTTGTGGCCGCGAATGTAGGCCAGCAGCTCATCGTCGGGCGCGTGGGCCTTGGGCGAGACGAAGTGAATCTTCGGCTTGTCGAACTTGGTCAGCAGATACGCGAGCGAGCGAGCGGCCCGGTTGCGCGCGATGTCGCCAACGATCATGACGGTTTTTCCGTCCACGCCGCCTCGCTCGGAGAGCGAGTATCGAAGCGTGTAGAAGTCGAGCAGCGATTGGGTGACGTGCTGGCTCTTGCCGCTGCCGGCAGAGATCACCGGGATGGTTCGCTTGGTCTTCGACAGCGCCCACGAAGCTCGAGCCCCGAAGTCGTCATCGGGGTGACGCGCGACGATTCCGTCGAAGAAGCTCGACAGGGTTCGTACGCTGTCTTCGACCGACTCCCCCTTGGAGAACGAACTCGTGCGGATGTCCGAGACGAGCCGGCTGTGGGCGCCGAGCTTGTCCGCCGCCGCGACAAACGACTCGGCGGTTCGCGTGCTGGGCTGCGCGAACAGGTTCATGATGCGAGCCCCTCGCAGCAGGTTGCGCAGGTAGTCGCGCCCCTCGACGTGACGGTCAAGACGCCGAATGGCGGTGGCCGTATCGCAGAGCTTGCCGAGCTCCTCCTTGCTGAACTGTTGGGAGATCAGCACGAAAAAGTGCCGACCATCGCGCTTGAGAACTTTGGCTCGCCGGCTTCGGCTGGCGAGGCTGTCGCGAAACTCTTCGAACGTCAGATCCATGGCAACTCCGGGGGGTGGGCCGCTGCGGAATCTACCCCAGCCGTGTGACAGGACGGCGGCAGGAATTGCGAAGCCCCGCGCCTGAAGCGACCAGGAGCGGGGCTTGCCCAGTGAGTTCGCGCGTGCGATCTCAGTCTGGCTTGGGGACCGGCTTGGCCGCGGGCTTGGGGACCGCCTTGATGGCGGGCTTGGGTCGAGCTCCACCATGCGGGTTGGCCTGCTTGGCCCCGATCTCGATCAGCTCGACATCAAACACCAGCATCCCGGCAGGCTTGCCAGGCTGGTCGCCGTACGCAAGGTCCTTGGGGATCCAAAAGCGCGTCTTCTCGCCAACGACCATCAGCTGCAAACCCTCGGTCCAGCCCTTGATGACCCGGCCCAGCGGGAACGTGGCGGGCTTGCCCCGGGTGATCGAGCTGTCGAACATCTTTCCGTCGGTGGTCCAGCCGGAGTAGTTGACCGTGACGGTGCTGTCCTTCGTCGGCTTTTCGGAGCCCTTGCCCTTGGTGAGGACTTTGTACGCCAGCCCGCTGTCGGTCTTGATGGCGTCCTTGGGCGCCTCCGCGACGTCCTTGGGCACCTCTGGCGGCGGGGGCGGCTCGGGCTGGTCCTCGATCGTGAGCAGCTCGACGTCGAAGACCAGCATGCCTTGGGGCCCAGGCTTGCCCTTGTAGGCCAGCTCTTCGGGAATCCAAAAACGCGTCTTCTCGCCGACGACCATCGTGGGGATGCCTTCGGTCCATCCGGGAACGACGCGGTTGAGCGGAAACTTGGCCGGCTTGCCGCGAGAGATCGAGCTGTCGAACATCTTCCCGTCGGTGGTCCAGCCCGAGTAGTGGACCTCGACCTGATCCCAGGGGTCGGGGTGCTCGGTGCCAGTGCCCTTGGTCAGGACTTTGTAGGCCACGCCGCCCTTGGTCTTCTTGGCGTCGGCAGGTGCTGCCTTGACGTCATCGGGGACCTTGGGCGCTGCGATGATCTCGACGAGCTTCACGTCGAAGACCAGCATGCCTTGCGGTCGACCTTTGCGGCCCTTGTAGGCCAGCTCCTCGGGGATCCAAAAGCGCATCTTCTCACCCTGGTGCATGAGCTGCATGCCCTCGGTCCACCCTGGGATGACCTGGCCGACCTTGAAGGTCG
>CAYGTG010000949.1:0-3715 GCA_964352485.1 uncultured Nannocystaceae bacterium
AGGTACACGCCGCCCACGACATAGTGGAAGTAGCGCGGGCCGGTACTTCCATGGCCCTCGCCCTCCAATCGCCGCGCCAGCTCTTCGATCGCCGCCGGCGCTCCGATGCCCGTGCCCGGCAGCGGAGGCCTGACCCCGTCGATCGGATGCCGCGCCCCGACCCCGCGCTCGTCGACGCCGCTGAGGTAGCCGAGCGCAGCGTCGAGCGCAGCGCGCAGCGGGGCTTCCAGATCGCCGAGAAGAGGGTCGCTCAACGCCCCCCGCCAGCGATCTCGGACCGCAGCCAAGACCGGAACGCGAGCAGCGCTGGAAGCTCGAGGCTACGGTCGGGGTACACGAGCCAGTAGCTTCGGCGCGTGGCGAACGGCGCCACGTCAAAGGCATCCACCAGCCGGCCTTCAGCCACCGGCTTCTCCGCCACGAAGTCCGGGAGCAGCGCAACCCCGAGCCCAGCGCAGGCGGCCTCGGCCACCATCATGTGGTGCTCAAAGCGCGGCCCGCGTCGGCCATCGATCTGATCCGCGCCGTGGGCCGCAAGCCACTGCCGCCAGGCGTGAGGCCGACTCACGAGCTGCAGCAGGGTGCTCCCGACGAGCGAGGCCGGGCCGTCGAGGCCCCGCGCGATTTCCGGAGCGGCCAGGGCCCGCACGTGCTCCTCCATCAGCAGCTCGGCACGCCCACCGGGCCAGGCCCCCTCGCCGTAGTGGATGGCCGCGTCGATGTCCCCGTCGTCGAAGTCGAAGGTCTGGAGGGCCGTGGTCAGCTCGACCGAAACGTCGGGATGCAGGCGCAGGAACGCGGGCAGGCGCGGGATGAGCCAGGTCGTCCCGAAGGTGGGCAGGAGCGACAGGTGCAGCACCCCGTCCACCCCACCGCGCTCGCGCACGTCCGCCAGCGCCGCGCGCAGTCGGTCCAGGACGCGCTCGACCCGCGCGCCGAACATCTCGGCCGCGCGGGTGGCTCGCAGTCCACCCGGCTCGCGATGGAACAGCTCGAAACCGATCTGAGACTCGAGCAGCGCGACCTGGCGAGACACCGCGCCCTGGGTGCGATCGAGCGCCCGCGCCGCGGCCGTGAAGCTGCCGAGGCGCACGGTCGCCTCGAACGCTGTCAGCGCCGTCAGCGACGGCAGGTCGCCGGGCGCCCTGTGAGCTGCCCCGGACGGTGACTCCGAGCGGGGCACGGGCGGCGGGCTATCGGGGGGCTCGGTGGCCATGGCGCGGATCATGGGGCGCCCTCCGCCCGGCAGCGCACCAGAACCGGACTTTCAGCCGCCCGACGTCGAGCGGTGTCCATGCACAAGGCGCATGGGCCCATGCGAGATCTTCGTGGGGCACCGGGGCCATCAGCGGTCGATGATTCATGAGCGGACCTCGAAACCCGAAGGCCCGCCCACACCACCATGCAGATCGACCGCTCCCTCCCCTCGCCCGAAACGACCGAACGCCTGATGGCCGCCCACGTCGGCGACGTGCGCGCCCGCGCGATCCGCCAGTCGCTGGCCTGGCCCGACGGAGCCGCCCGCACCCACGTGTCCCGCGCCGAGCTCGCCCTCGCCCTGGCCGGCCTCCTGTTCGACGACGTCCAGCGCCGCGTCCCGATGGCCCGCGCCTACGTCGAGGACGCCGTCCACGCCGGGCACGTGCTGACCTTCGACCACGGCGCCCTGCGAACGGTCGCCACCGACTGCGGCGCGCTCCCCTCGGGCGCGAGCGCCTTCGCGCGCTTCCTCGAGCCGCTGGGCTTTCGCCAGGTCGGCACCTACGACCTCATGCGACTCGGCATGACGGGCTACGCGTGGTGTCACGAGGACCTGCCCGAGGCCATCCCCCAATACTTCGTCAGCGAGCTGCACCCGGAGCGCTTCAGCGCCGAGTTCCAGGCCGCCACCGCGCGCGTCGTCGGCGCCTCCCGCGACCCCCTGAGCCAGGGCGCACAGGAGCGGCTCGCGACGCTCGCCAGCACCGGCATGCTCCCCTTCGCCGACGCGGCGGGCCTTTTGCACGAGCTGGTCGCTTGCTTCGATCGCCACCACGACGAGCCCACCGAGCGCGACTACGAAACGCTCTTGTCCGAGAGCGCCGAGATGGCGTGGATCTCGACCGAGGGCAACGCCTTCAACCACGCGACCGACCGCGTGGCGGACGTGTTCGCGGTCGCCGAGTCCCAGAAGGCCCTGGGCCGACCGATGAAGGACGTCGTCGAAGTGTCGGCCAACGGCAACGTGATGCAGACGGCGTTCCGCGCCGCGCGGACCGAGCGCCTCTTCCGCTCCGAGGCGGGTCACATGGTCGTGCGCGAAGTCCCCGGTTCCTTCCATGAGTTCATCACGCGCAAGCGCCTCGGAGACGGATCGCTCGACCTGACCTTCGACTCGGGGAACGCAACGTCGATCTTCGGCATGACGGCCGCGCGCGAATCCGCATAAGGGCGAAACGACGGGCGCCGCCCCGTTGAAATTTCGATTTCGAGGGAACATCGGACAGAAATCGAGACCGCTCATCGGCTTCCTTCCGCTTCTACGGGCGAGCAGCAGTTCCCCCCTCGCCTCCGTCGTCTCGCCCCACCCATCGCGCGCCGACGTCCCTGCTGCTCGGTGGACGGAGGCGAGTTCGACCGGCGTGCGGCTACCCGTAGGTCAGCCCATGCAGTTCCCCCGCCCGTCGCAGCCGCGTCGCTCCCCGAAACTGGCCCTCTCTGCCCTGGCTCTCGCAGCCGCCGCATTCGCCGTTGCTTCCGCGCCCCTGGCCGAAGCCGAAGGCGAGGTGAAGGCCACCGCGGCCTCCCTCGGGCCGCATCAGCAGGTCACGCCCTCGATTGGCTGCTCCGACTGGATTCGGATGAACCCCGTCGTGATGCGTACGAGTGCCGGCGCGACGCTCCTCGGCCCCACCATGTCGAGCATCGCGATCTACTCCAACGGTCTCGTGGTGATGTCCGAGGCCACGGGCACCGGCGGCGCATCGGCGGCCGGCCAGACCTACATCGACCCCCTGCTCGTGGCCGAGTTGTCCCGCGATATCCAGGCCTTGGGCGCCTTCCGGCAGTGCGACGAGACCCAGCAGGTCTACGACGTGCCGCTGACCACGATGACCGTTTTCGGCCGCGGGCCGGACGCCCTCGCGCACTCCTACAGCTACTGGATCGGCACTGAAGACCAGCGCGCCATCGACGCCATGGTGCGCGACTTCATTCTGCTGAGAGTGCTGGACTGATCGAGCGCACACCCCGCCCTTTATGCTCGCGGGATGCCTGACGCTACGCCCCCTGAAGAACCCGCGAAGCCGCCCAGCCCCGCCGCCGCGCGCCGGATCGGGATGGTGATCGGCCTCCGCCCCGAGGCCGAGGCACGCTACCGCGAGCTCCACGCCGACCCGTGGCGCGGCGTCCTCGAGCGCCTCACGGCCTCACGCATCCGCGACTATTCGATCTACCTGGCGCGCCTCGAGGGCCGCCTCTACCTCTTCAGCCACTTCGTCTACACCGGCGACGACTTCGAGCGCGACATGGCGGCCATGGGCCAAGACGAGGAGACACGCCGCTGGTGGCGCGAGACCGACCCCTGCCAGATCGTCCTTCCCGGCACGCCACCGGGCGACCAGTGGCTCACCCTTGAAGAGGTGTTTCACCACGCCGGTGACAGGTCAGTCCGGGGTTGCTGCGCCGAGGCGTAGCGTCTCCGAGGCGATCTCGATCAGGGCGGGGTTGTGGATCG
>CAYGTG010000950.1:0-3713 GCA_964352485.1 uncultured Nannocystaceae bacterium
GATTTGCTCGGGGGTGGTGACAGGGCAAACGCATCTAATTCCCTCCCGACGAGAGAATCTTCAGGAGGAACGGCTCGCTCCAGCCTGCTTCGAGGCGCCGGTTCTTGATGCCTACTTTGGACCCCTTTACGTTGCGTAAGAGGTTGAGCGCGGCGTGGCGGATAATGGTGAAGTTCTCGGCGGCATTCTCTGCTCGCAGGCGCGAGTCGTCCTCGCGGAACGCCACGTCGAGAACCCAGTGCAACTTGTTCTCGACCTGCCAGTGGCCACGAACGGACGCCAGCGCTTGCTCGGCTGTCATGGCCTCGCGCGAAGTAATGAAGTATCTGCTCCCGCAGCTCTTCTCTCCGTCGATGATGCGCGTGGACTCGAAGAGTACGAGCTTCGCCGTGCACCGGATGGGTATGACATCCGGGTTCCTAGCTGGATGCTTGACCCGACCGCGCGCGTGGAGATCTCGCCGGTCGTGGTCATCGCGATCGAAGCGTGGACGGATGCGATCGCACAGATCGAGGCACACGAGGCGCTGAGAGCCTTGCTGAAACCGACCGAGGCTGGCGTTGTGGACGCCAACCAAGACCAAGGAGGCGGTCGTGCGGCAACTAGAGTTGGGAGAGTCAGAAAAGACTCCGCTACGTGCGGGGACACAGACCAAGGCATCGGTCGTCCAGTTGGGGCCGGACGCGGTCGCGGCCGTCGTGGCACTGATGGCGCAGGCAATGATCGCAACGTTGCGGCCGTGCGACGAAAAGGAGGGCGGCGATGATCGGTGAACAGAAAATCAAGCCGGAGCATCGATGCCGAAAGGCGGTCGTCTACCTCCGTCAATCCTCGAACGCACAGGTTCGGCACAACAAGGAGAGTCAGGCACTGCAGTACGCACTCGCGGGGAGGGCAAAGCAGTTGGGTTTTGACGACGTGGAGGTGATCGACACCGATCTTGGCGCGAGTGCTTCGATGGGCTCCAAAGAGAGAGAGGGATTCCAGCGTCTGCTGGGATCGGTTGCGCTCGGCGAGGTTGGGCTCGTACTGAGCCGCGAGGCGTCTCGGCTGTCTCGAACCCAAAAAGACTGGGGCCAGTTCCTCGAACTGTGCCAGCTGTTCGACACGTTGATCGGCGATGCGGACACGATCTACGACCCGAACACGATGGACGGTCAGCTGATCTTGGGGATCAAGGGCACGCTCAGCGCCGTCGAGCTCAAGGTGCTGCGCTTACGCCTGGTGCAGGGTCGAGAGAACAAGGCCCAGCGCGGGGAATACTATCCGCTGCTGCCTCCGGGGTACGTGTGGAACGAGGTGCACGAGGTGGTCAAAGATCCGAACCTTCGGATTCAGGAATCGGTAACGGCAGTGTTCGCGAAGTTCACCGAGACGGGCAGCATCCGGCAAACTTTCTTGTGGTTCACGACTCCGGGCTCGAACTACCCGTCAACAAGCCGCGGAACGGCAAACACCGGGTGGTGTTTCAGCGACCCACACACGCGTTCATCGGTAGCGTGCTGCACAACCCGTTCTACGCTGGCGCCTACGTTTGGGGGCAACGACCGGTGAAGACGGTGATCACACAGAGCGGGGCTGTTCGGCGGCGACAGGCTTCGCCTTGTCCCCCACAGAAGGCGAAGGTTTTCATCCGGGACCATCATGAGGGGTATATTTCGTGGAGTACCCACCAGGACAACCTTCGACTCATGCGGCGCAACTCTCTCCAGACCAGTCAGGGCGACGCAATCGGTGCGGTTCGTTCGGGCAACGGTCTCCTCGCCGGACTGTTACGTTGCGGGGAATGTGGCCGCAAACTTCACGTGCGGTACGCGGGTCGCAAGCACGTCTATCACCGATACCTGTGCCTGGGCACGTATCAGAGCGGAGGCCGCTACTGTCTCGGGTTCGGAGGACGCACTATCGATCGGAAATTCGCCGAGGAGCTACTCGTGGTGCTCTCGCCCTTTGGCGTTCAAGCCAGCCTTGCAGCGCGCGAGAAACTCGACTCCGAAACGGATGAGCACGTCGAGATGCTGCGGCGGTGCGTTGAGCAGCTCGACTACGAGGCGACCCGAGCGTTCGAGCAGTACGACGAGGTCGACCCCCGCAACCGCATGGTTGCTCAGCAGCTTGAGCAACGCTGGAACACAAAGCTCGAGGAACTGCAGCGAGCACGCTCGCAACTTTGCGAGACCGAAGGGTCGCGTCGCGGTGCAACGCCCGACGAGCAACGCAAGCTGGTCACTCTCGGTGAGAACTTCGAGCTCGTCTGGAATGACCCACACTGTTCGATGGAACTCAAAAAGAAGCTCGTGCGTGCGTTGCTCGAGGAGGCCGTGGTTCGCGAGTCACCCAAAGGCAAGCTCACGTTCGTGCTGCACTGGAAAGGGGGCGTGCATACCTCGTTCGAGATCGACAAGCCGAGTAGCCCCGGCCAGAACAAGACCGCGCCTGCTGACCTCGAAATAATTCGGACGATGGCTCCCCACTACGGCGACGACGTACTCGTCACGGTCCTCAATCGGCTCGGACGTCGTACGGCCAAGGGGAACCCGTGGAACCGGACGCGGCTCAAAGGCACTCGGTCTCGCTACGGGATTGCCGGCCACAGTCGAACACCTGAAAATCCCGGCGTCTTGTCACTCAACGCAGCAGCCCGCTACTGCGGAGTCAGCGACACGACCATCACCCGCCTGGTTGAAGCTGCCCTCCTGCCGATGAGGCAGCTCGTTCCTTGCGCGCCATGGGAGATCCAGGTCGCTGACCTCGACCGAGATCCGGTTCGATGCATCATCGACCATCTCAAGCGCACCGGTCGACTGGTGCTCGACGGGGATGCGCTGAGATCTCAAACTGATCTTTTCCAACAAAAACAAGGAGATGACAATGCCACGTAGTATGAACACCTCGTCAAGCCCAGGTCACTGCGGAAGCGCTGCACCGCTGCACCACGATGAGCACTCCAGGGTGCAGGCTGCCGCTGCTGCGCAACCCATGCGCGCGCTTGGTCTGCGCCCGAAGCGTCTGCATCACCCGCTTGGCAAACCGCTGACACACCCGCCCGAGCAGCGCCCGGTCGTAGCCCAGCCGCAGCTTGTGTCCACACCGCTGGTTGACGGACCGGTTGTGTCCGTCGTCGGGGACGTATCGGTTTCCGTCCCCCCGCCCACGCTCGCGGTATCGTCTCCGCAGCCGGTCGCCGAGAGCATCAGAAGCGCGAGAGAGACTCTGCGGTTGGCATCCACGACCTGAGAGTACGGCCCAGGCCGCGAACCCGTGATCGAATGGGATGGATTCGGACGATGCCCGACTCGACGGATCACCCCGCGGGGATCGTTGCACAGCCGAAGATGACGGAGATGCTGGCCTGCGCCAGCCCCTGCACGCGGGAACACGTCTGCGGGCAAAGAAGGATCTCGGCCGGGTCCTCGAGGTCGTCGTAGTACCACCCGTCCGAAACACCGTCGCACTGCCCCGACGACTCAGCCCACCCAATCTCGAAGCTGCCCCCCTCGCCATCGTTGAAGGCTACGTTGACCAGGTCTCGGTCGAACGACTCTCCCTCGGGTGCCGGCGTGATCTCGAGACTGCACGACAGCGTGGCTTCGGAGATCACCTCTTGCGCAAGCGCTTCGAAGATCGGTTGGAACTCTTGCTCGCAGATATCCCCCAGGACACCGCCGGTCATCTCCACAATCTGCTCGTAACGACTGCCGTGAGCGGTGGCG
>CAYGTG010000951.1:0-1545 GCA_964352485.1 uncultured Nannocystaceae bacterium
AATCAGCGCTGATCTCCAACGAAAGAAAGGGTCATGATGACCGTCCCACCGACTGAAGAACTCACCGCACAGCTCACGGAAACCTCTGAGGAGCTGCTGAAGGCGAAGGAGCTTTGCGAGCTTCTCGGCGAGGAGGTGGAGGAGCTGCGTCGAGAGATCGGCCAGATGGCTTCCACGAACCTGTCCGCCGGCGACCTTCAGAAAGCCATGAAGGCGGCACCCCCGTTCCATCGTGTCCAGGCGCCCGAGCTGTGGGCGATGTTGGATCGGATGATCGTATGAACCCGCACCGCACCCGCACTCTCCGCAGAAAGCACCGGGGCATCAGGCTCGACCATGCAGCTGGTATCTGGGTCGCTGCCATCTATCCGCCCGCCGATGAGTACGGGGGTCGTGAAGACCCCTCGATCGTCGGGTCTGGTTCCACCCGGAACGAAGCCCTCGTCGACTTCGATCGGCAGGTTGACTGATGGCGAACCCGAGCAAAGCCAAAGGGACAGCGGCCGAAACCGCGGTCGTCCGGTACCTCCAAACCAACGGGTTCCCGTTCGCTGAACGTCGAGCCCTCAACGGCTCCCTCGATCGTGGCGACATCGCCGGGATCACCGACACCGTCATCGAAGTCAAAGCGGCCAAGACCCTCACGTTCCCCCAATGGTTGCGTGAGCTCGCTGTCGAGATGGGAAACGACGACGCCGGTTACGGGGTCGTGATCGCGAAACGCCGTGGCACCACGGATGTGGGGGAGTGGTTCGCGGTGATGACTACCGAAATGTGGGTTGACCTGATGCGTCAGTTCACCGACCTGAGCGAAGCGTTGCTTGAAGCGAACGCTGACCTCGTTGACCTTCAAGAACGGAGTGTGTGATGCAACTGGCAATCGAATTAGACAACGTGTTGGTGAACGTGAAAGCCACCGAGGACGCTTGGGCGGGCCCGTGGTTCGACGACGACTGCGACGAAGACGAACGCGCCGTGCTGCCTGACATGGTTCATCGGATGTGGGCGACCGCTGTCCCGCATCGGAAGGTGCTGGGGTGGTTGATGCGTGCCGCGATCGCCGACCCTCGGCTCGAGGTAAAGGTGTTATCGGATCGTCCTGAACGCTTCCAACAGGACACGAAGGAATGGTTGCGGACATGGATGCCGGCGAACGTCCGGTTCGAGCTGTTCAACACCTCCGATTTCTCGTTGATCCCTGCTCAGGCGTACCGGGTCGTGTCGGAAGTACAGGTCGAGAAGATCGAGGCGAAAGGTGGCCGGGTCGTTGAGTCGTTTGATGGTCTTGGGTTGGTGCCTGATCGTGCGCTCGCATTGAAGGATGCGTCGTGACCGCTGTGTGTGAGGCCTGCGACGGGAACGGGTCGGTGCTGGTGATCCAACGCCGCAACGATGGCTCGTACGGCGGGCCGATGACAGAAACTCATTGCCCGCAGTGCAACCCTCATGGGGTCAACAGCCTCCGTGCAGCGTTGCTGCATGCCGCTGCCCGCTTGGACCGCCTGAAAGGCAAGGAAGCCCAGAACGTCGTTGCTCCGCGCGAGT
>CAYGTG010000951.1:1555-2462 GCA_964352485.1 uncultured Nannocystaceae bacterium
GGTTCGGTCATGAGGGCGTGGATCAGAGACATCGGGTGGCTTCTCGCCCTCTCGCTCGCCGGCATCGCAGCGGGCCTGACCTTCAACCTCCTCGATGCGTGGGAACGCGCTGATCGGGAGATCCCAGACAGCAACGAGGGGTCGGCATGAGTGACGATCTAGACATCGCATTCCGGCTTAGCAACTCGGACGGATTCGCCAAATTCCAAGCAGGGGACGGACATCCGGCGATGAGAGCTGACACGGCGCTGATGCGTGAAGGGGCAGCCGAGATCAGGCAGTTGCGACGCTGGAAGGCCGAGGCCATCGAGGTTCTCGGCCAGTGGGACGCCACCTACAAGCTCGTGCCGGAACGTCCCGAGTATCTGGCGCTCACGAAAGCGTCAGCCACAGCGCTCGAACTCACACGACAAGCCCAGGAGATCGAGCGGCTTCACCAACTGCTCGGGCGGGTGGAGGCAGAGCATCGCCTCAAGTGCGTTGTTGACGGAGAAGTAATGCAAGACGGCGGAGAAGCCCCGCCATGCCCTCGGATCATCAGCAACCCAGACCACATGTGCGCCGGATGCGCCGCCAGTGCGTTCGTCGCTGCACACCAGAAGATCAACCAACCACAGGAGCCGTCATGAGTGAGTACATGGTCAGCAAGGTCTTCCATTGCGTGATCGACGCCGACAGCGATGACGAGGCCGAAGAGATAGCCGAGGAACTCTGGAACACTGTCCAGATTCCGTTTGGGCTGAACGTTCGTGGCGAAGAAATCCTCGACATCGAGGAGCTTTCATGAGCGAACCAATCGTCATCACCCCGAACATGATCCATCTGATCATCAGCATCGATGACGGGACCAGCGAAGCGACAGCGTTGCGTGAGTTGGCCGATCATCTCGACTCGCTCGACCACGAGT
>CAYGTG010000951.1:2472-3690 GCA_964352485.1 uncultured Nannocystaceae bacterium
TCCTCCACTCGGTCATGCACCACGGAGCCAGCGAACGATTCAGCGAGGGCGCAGTGCTGACTGCGCTGATCGAGGATCTGAGCGACTGGGCTGATCAGGGTGTCGAAAGCGGTGACGGCTCGTGAGAGGTGACCCCGAAGCGAAGCTCCGCCCGTGGATGATCCGCTCCCTCCAAGAGGTGTGCGGCCAGTACGGCCACAACGTCAACGACTTCTATAGCGAGCCTGGTCAGTGTGCTTGTGGCGAAGTGAGCACACGTCCGCAGATCATCGGCTCTGATGATGAGTGAGCACCCGCTGTTGACCGAGGCCCGCCAGGTCGTAGAGGAATCCGGCTTCGTGTCGCACTCGTTGCTGATGAGGAAGATGCGGATCACGCATACGGCCGCTGACGGTCTGATCCGTTTGCTGAACGCTCGAGGTGTCCAATGACGAGTTCCTGGTCGAAAGTATCCTGACGGTGTGGGACAACGAATCGTCCAGTGGGATCCGTCATGGATCGCAGACCGAGCCGACACGCACACGTCGTTGGCGTCTACAGACCCTGGCCCTGTCGAGCTTGCGCTCGAAGGTTTGGATGAGAGGCGTCGCGCCGTTGTTGAGCTCGTTGTCTTTCATGGTTTGTCGCAGGCCGAGGCTGGGAGGACGCTTGGTCTCACGAAGCAGAGAGCGCATGTGTTGTGGCACGAGGCGATAGCGGAGCTGGCGGCTGCGGTCACGTAACCCCGTGGGGGCCGTGCCAACAAACCGTCCCTGAGGGTGTGTGTTCGTTTCACGCTGATCCTCGGCAGTCGACGGACCGGTATTACCACCGGAAGGTTGCGCTCGGGTTGGTGACGCTGACGGACACGCTGTCGAAGGCTGAGGTGCGTGCCTTGTTGCATGGGCGCCGCAAGAACGATGGTCGCGCCATCGACGAATGGGTCGTGTGAAACGCCGAGGCCATAGGCAAGCGAAGGCGTATCAGGTCACGAAGGATCGGGACCGTTCGCAGTTGTGGATCTCGTCCGATCAGTGCCCGTCGGGGAAACGGTTGTACGAGTCGAAGAAGCTTGCACGGTTGGCGTTGAAACGGGGCCGTTCCGGCCCGAAGAATTCGGCACGGTCGGTGTATCGATGCAACGAGTGTTCGGGGTGGCATCTCACGTCGATGACTCGGCGGGAGTCGGAGCAAGAGGCGGCGTTTCGGGATCGGGTCAGTCGTCGCTGATGGCGTCGA
>CAYGTG010000952.1:0-3683 GCA_964352485.1 uncultured Nannocystaceae bacterium
TTCCCTCGTCACACCCGGCGAGAGACGCTGACCGAGGTCAACGACAGGCGGCGCCTCGAAATCGAGGAGTGGGCGTTCGACTGGGAGCGCGCGCAGGGGTGCCGCTGACGCGCGGATTTGCGCGAGCTCGAGCCGCGCCCCGAGAAAAGCGAGCCCGCCCGCGTCACAACCGGTTTGGTCCCCATCTACCGGTCGGTGATGTCGATCGCGCCCCTTTCCGTCGCTCTCCTGGCCGCCCTCGCGATGGGACCCAGGCCGTCCCCGGTGTCCAAGCCCGCCCGAGGTTCGACCTCGGCGCCCATCCGACCCTCGGCCAGGTCCGCGCGACCGGTGAAGCTCGACGTGCCCTCCGCCAAGCTCCGCCGAGCCGCCGTCCAGCCGACCACCGACAAGGCGGGCTCAGCCGCGCTCGCGGGGCTCCTGAAGGCCTACGTCGACGGTGGCGGCACGAACTTCTCCAAGACCGTGGCTGGCAAGCTGCCGAGGTCGAAGGCATCGAAGGCCGCGGCCCAACGCTTGCTCTCGAGCATCGAAGCGGCCCCCAGCCGCCGTGTCGCCAGGACGTTGGGGCGCAAAGGGGTGTCGGCCGCCGTCAAGAAGAACACCCTCACCCGCGCCACGGCCAAGGGGCTGGACCATGGCCACATGGTGCATCTGATGTCCGCGATCCCGCTGCCGCCCGAGGGCGTCCAGCCGCCGTCGAACTTCGAGCTCAACCAGGTCGGCGTGGTCACCCACGCCACCGAGGACGCCGATGGTAGCGACGAGCTGAGCGCGTTCATGATGGTGGCCACGGTGGGCCAGGGGGGCAGCTACGACATCGACACGGTCGAGATCTCCAGCAACCAGTCGTCCGGCGTCGGCACACGGGAAGAGACGAAGACGGTGTGGAAAGCCCCCCAGGCTGACGCGCTCTTCATCAGCGTGCTCATCGAAGACGACGGCGGAAACGCGGCCCAGGCCCGGGAGGAGATCGAGCTGTTGGTCGAGCTGGCCAGCACTGTCGCCACGACGATGCCCGGCGACGACCGACTCGTCGTGCTCCACGCGATGCTCGACTACACGATCGGGATCGACGCGGTCGGAGCGGACCCCTCGCGGGCGGCTCGTTCCGTGGTCGCGACCCAGATCCGCGCCCACGAGTGGTCGGGCCTTTGGGGTGCAGACGCCACCTCCAAGGGCACGCTCTCCTACAAGGTCGCCGTGCCGCACTCGATGGGGTCGGGGAGCTACGACGTTCTGTTCGACGTCCCGGCGGAGTTGCCCGACATGAAGACGATCCGGGTGAGCTTCTCGAACTTCACGGGAATTACCCTGCCCCCCAACGGCGAGATCGAAAGTGGCTTCATCTCGGTGAGCATCAAGGGAGCCCACCACACATACTATTTCGAGGAGACTCTCCCCGACAGCTTCCAGCCGCTCGAGCGCAAGGTTATCGCTGGAGACGCCGCGCTCTCGGTGTCCGGGGACGTCCGCTACGTGTACCCCCGCGTCGTCGGCCAGTATCCCAAGTACATCGTCGAGTACTGCGAAAAGGCCGACGACAACAGGAAGCGGAAAAAGTGCAGGAAGAAGAAGAGGAGCTGGGACTGGGATGCAAAGACGGAAGGAGGGGACCACGAGGCCTCGGATGACATCGACTTCGCGGGAGGCGAGGCAACCTACTACTCGACCACCTACTCGACCGCGCTCGGTGGCTTCAAGCCTGCCGCCGACACCAAGGGAGGCCCCTCCAGCGCGGCGTCGACGACCAAGCCCGCCCCCAGCGCGTCCATCCGCACCCGCACAGCCAAAGGCCGCGAGATGCCCGCGTCGAGCATCGAACTGCGCGCGGTCAGCTGGTAGCGCCATCGTAGGAACGAGATGAACATGCACGGTTTCAAGAAGACCCAACTCGCGATCATTGCGGCCCTGCTGGCCGTTCCCACGGTGGCCTGGGCGGGCAAGCTCACCGGCGTCGAGGGCACCCCCTCACCCGTCACGACCAACGCACCGGTCACGATCACCCTGGAGGGCTCCGGCAAGTGCAAGCGCGTCTCGATCAAGATCGATGGCGTCGCGGTGAAGTCCCTGGACGACGTGAACTTTGGCAACGGCGAGAACACGTCTGTCACTCACACCTTCACCACCGTCGGCGGTCACGTCATCAAGGCCAAGACGAGAGGCAAGAAAAAGGATGGCTGCAAGAAGGCGACGGTCACCGACACGGTGACCGTGGAGGCTCCGTTGCGAAAGCCGGGCCGGGGCAAGCCGGGCCGGGGCGAGAGGGGCCGGATCCCACCAGGTCGCGATAGGGCTCCCCTCGTCCGAGGGTGGGGAGGCGCGACGAATCCCACCCCGATCGAGGGCAACTCCACGACCGTCGCTCCGATCACCGACGCGCTGAAGAAGGCGAAGATCAGGAACACCAAGATCGAAGTGAAGAAGCTGGTCGGCGACCCCAAGGTCACCATCCCGCCGCCGCTGCTGTGCATCAACAAACCCGGCGGGGCCTGTATCCTGCCCGGAGAGTGGCTCGGCAAGGAGGCCGGCACCGCGACGCTGATCATGGCCAACGGCCAGAAGCACGGGATCAAGGTGCTCGAGTGGTACAACGACGCCGTCGGCCTCGAGTTCCCCAAGCTCACCGGGATCTCGGACCAGAAGGTCTTCATTCAGCTGCAGCGCAAGGACGGCAAGGCCACCAACCTGCTCCCGATGCTGCTCAGCGCGACCCGGGTGTTCCAGACGGTGCCCCGCTCCGCGGTGAAACTCGTCTCCTGCGGGACCCAGGCCAACAAGGACGACTGCATCGCGTCGACCCGGCACTACGAGAACACGTTGGTCGGCCACGACAACTACGCATGCAACGCCGGGAGGGACGCGGTCTTCCTGGGCACGCACCGCACCTACGCTGGAGAGATCGGGGACGACAAGGGCGTCGACACCTACGAGATCGACCTCGCAAATGGCTGGCGGATCGAACACATCGACTTCAAGACGTATGTCAGCGAGGCCGGTGAGGCTACGATCCACAGCCCCGAGCCGGCCACCGCCAACGGAGGCTACTGGAAGCCCTCCATCCGCTGGCAGACCTCCCCCGGCGATTGGGGTTCCTACTGCGTCAACGTCTACATGAGCGGCCCGAAGGGCACCTCCTGGAAGTAGGCGATCAGCAGAACTGAGCCGGGGCACAGGCTCCGCCGCCACCTTCGAGATCAGCGCAGCAGGGGCTCAGGCAGTCCTCGTCGGAGGTACACGCCGCGGCGCAGATGCCATCGACGCAGTTGGGCTACAGGTCTTCCTGACGGGTCTGAGGGGCAAGAGCCCTCGTCTCAGCAGCCGGCCTGATGACAGCTGCTGCAGGTCGGGATCAGCTCGCCGTACAGCCGGGCTCGGGCCTCCAGCGACGTGGCCTTGGCGGTCTGCAGGCGCACCCGCTCGGTCGCGTCGCGGGCGGCCTCGATGACCTCGGTCAGCTGTTCTCCTCCAGGGTCGTCTTGGCAGGTGGGGATCTCTTGCAGGCCGGCGACGCCTTGCGTCCATCGCTCTTCGGAGGGCTGGACGACGCCCTCCCACAGGCGGTCTGCGGCCCATCGGTGCCGTGCCATGATCGCCTCCTCGCCCTGCGGTTGCGGCGGGCTAGGGTCGAAGTCGGGCCCCCGGTCCATCGCCTGATGACACTGTCCACACGCCAGGGCGAG
>CAYGTG010000953.1:0-3681 GCA_964352485.1 uncultured Nannocystaceae bacterium
TGAAGATGCGCATATGGCTCACGATATCCGGCGAGAGGCCGTTCGTCGCCCTCATCCGCCGCCCAGCCTGCTGGGCCCGGTTCTTTCAGCCAGACAACACGCCGCCGCCTGCGTCCTTACACGGTGTCGGTCGCTTCACGCAGAGTCGGTGTCTTCGCCGCCGGTCGCGCCCGTCTCGGAGGCGCTCGAACCCGTGGAGCTGCCCGGCGATTCGCCCGTCGACGAAGAGGTTCCGCTCTCGGAGGGGTCGCCGCTGGACGATGAGGACTCCGGCGACGTCGTCGTAGTCTCGGTCTCGGATGCGCTGCCTGCGGTCGTCATCGGAACCGACCCGCTGGTGGCCCAGCCGCCAGCGTCAAACTTGGGCGGGGGCGTGAGCGCGTCGTCCTCGAGGTCGACGTTGCCGGCGTCGACGCAGACTCCCGACTCGAGGTCATTGCTGACCGACCCGACGCACTGGCCACCGCGGAGTACGGCTCCGTCGGCCGCGCAGACCAGCCCGCCCGCGCACTCACCCGCGCAGATGCATCGTTCCCCTTCGGAGGGGCGGCAAGCGGTGGTGGCGAGCAGCGCAAACGCTGCAATCCCAAGAGCGCGGATGTTGGTCATTCGAGGGCCTTGTACTCGATTGAAACGACTTCCAGCTCGCGGTCACCGCGGGGAAGCTTCAGCACCGCTTCATCGCCCGCTTCTTTGCCCATCAGGACGCGGGCGATGGGCGACTTGAACGAGATTCGGCCGCGATCGACGTCGAACTCATGCTCACCGACGATGCTGTAGGTCTCCTCTTTGTCGGTGTCCATGTCGAGGACGGTGACCGTCGCTCCGAACGCGACCTTCGGCGAACTCATCTTGGCCGGGTCGATGACCTTGGAGCGGCTGATTCGGTACTCCGCGAACCGCATGCGGGCGTCGAGCTCGGCCTGGCGATCTTTCGCTGCGTGGTACTCGGCGTTCTCCCGAAGGTCGCCGTGCTCGAGCGCCTCTTCGATCTCCTGCACGTTGTGGGGCCGGTCGATCTCTCGGATCTGCTTGAGCTCGGCCTTGAGGGTGCGCAGGCCCTCGGGAGTCATCGGGTAGGTTTCGTCGGCCATGGGATGCCTTGGGGCGCGCGGTTGCGCCCAGAGTCGCTAACGATACCCGACCCGCGAGGTGGGTGCATCCGAAGGGGACGGAGCGCCCTGTGCACCGTGATAGTCCTGCAGAGCCCGTGCGGTGGGCTTTCCGTCCTTGGACCGGGCGTGCGCGACGGCATACGCGGCCGCGAGCGCGCCGGAGACGGTGGTGAAGTAGGGGATCCGCTGCAGGAGTGAAGTCCGGCGCAAGGAGAAGCTCTCCTGGCGATCCGAGAGCCCGCTGGTGTTGATCACCAGCTGAACGTCGCCGTTCTTGAGCGCATCGACGGTGTGAGGTCGGCCCTGCCAAACCTTGAGAACATCGTCGCAAGGGAGCCCCGCCTTACGAAGTGCCTCGGCCGTTCCTCCGGTTGCGAGCAGGCGGAATCCCGACTCGTGAAGCGTGCGCGCTGCTGGAAGAATCGCGTCCTTGTCCTCGTCCATGACGCTCAGCAAGGCGGCACCGTCGCGGGGAAGGGGCTCGCCGGCACCGATGCCCGCGTGCATGTAGGCGGTGCCGAAGTCGGGACCGATGCCCATGACCTCGCCGGTGCTTCGCATCTCCGGGCCCAGCACCGTATCCACTCCGGGGAACTTCCGAAACGGGAACACGGGGAACTTCACCGACACGTGTTTGGGGACCTGCTCGGTCACGCCCAACTCGCTGAGCGATTTTCCCGAAGCCACGAGAGCCGCGATCTTGGCGTAGGGCACTCCGAGCGCCTTGGATACGAACGGGACGGTCCGAGAGCCTCGCGGGTTGACCTCGATGACGTAGAGGCGGTGGCCGCGGAGCGCGAACTGGATGTTCATCAGGCCGATCACGCCCAGCTCTCGCGCGAGGACGCGGGTCGTTTCCCGGATTTGCTCGAGAACGGATGCGGAGACGTTGACCGGGGGCAGCGAGCAGCAGCTGTCTCCGGAGTGCACGCCGGCTTCCTCGATGTGCTCCATGATCCCTGCGATCACGGCGTCGGCGCCATCGGACACCGCATCGACATCGAACTCGGTCGCGTGGGGCAGAAACTCATCGATGAGCACCGGGTGGTCGGGGGAGGCTCGGACCGCCTCCCGCATGTAGCGATCGAGTTGCTCGTCGCTGTGGACGATCTCCATGGCCCGTCCGCCCAGCACGTACGAAGGGCGGACCAACACCGGATAGCCGATCTGGTGGGCGATGGTGAAGGCTTCTTCGGCCGAGCGAGCCACACCCCAGCGCGGGCAGTCGATGCGCAGCCGCGAGAGCAGCTCTGCGAAGCGCTCGCGGTCTTCGGCGAGGTCGATCGCCTCGGCCGGGGTGCCGAGCAAGGGGTACCCCGCGGCTTCGATCGCTTTGGCCAGCTTCAGTGGTGTTTGCCCTCCGAACTGCACCAGGACGCCGTGAATCGTGCCCTTGCGGGCCTCCGCATCGAGAACCTCGAGCACGTGCTCCTGTGTCAGAGGCTCGAAGTAGAGCCGGTCGCTGGTGTCGTAGTCGGTGCTGACCGTCTCGGGGTTGCAGTTGACCATGATGGTCTCGAACCCAGCTTCGCGCAGTGCAAACGACGCGTGGACGCAGCAGTAGTCGAACTCGATACCTTGCCCGATCCTGTTGGGACCACCGCCGAGGATGACGACCTTTCTCCGGTCGCTGACTTCGGCTTCGCACTCCTCTTCGTAGGTGCTGTACAGGTACGGCGTGAACGCTTCGAACTCTGCGGCGCAGGTGTCGATGCGCTTGTAGACGGGCCGGATGCCCGCCTGCAGTCGGCGTGCACGAACGGCCTCCTCACTGACGCCGCAGAGCTTTGCGATGCGGCCATCGCTGAGGCCCATGCGCTTGGCTCTTCGCAGCAAGGACGCCGCCGGCACGCTGCCTCGTCGGCCTTCGCCCACCCGGCGTTCGCACTCGATGATCGCGGCGATGTGATGGAGGAACCAGGGATCGATCTTGCTGCGGGCGTGGACCTCGTCCAGGTCGATGCCGAGCCGGATAGCCTCACCGACCTGCCACAGGCGAGCGGGGGATGGGCGTCCGAGCAGGCCTGCGACGTCCTGTGGGCTGAGGTCGGGCTGCCAATCGAAGCCGTTGCTGTCGGTCTCGAGCGCGCACATTGCTTTGCCGAGCGACTCGCGGAAGGTGCGGCCGATGGCCATCACCTCTCCCACCGACTTCATCTGAATGGTCAAGGTGTCGTCGCTGCCGCGAAACTTCTCGAACGCGAAGCGGGGCAACTTGGTGACCACATAGTCGATGCTCGGCTCGAAGCTCGCGGGGGTGACCTTGGTGATGTCGTTGTCGAGTTCGTCGAGCGTGTAGCCGACCGCGAGCTTGGCTGCGAACTTGGCGATGGGAAATCCCGTGGCCTTCGAGGCCAGCGCAGAGCTGCGGGAGACCCGGGGGTTCATCTCGATCACGATCATTCGACCGTCGAGCGGATTGATCGCAAACTGGATGTTGCAGCCGCCGGTCGTGACCCCGATCTTGCGGACGACCGCTTTGGCCTGGTCGCGCATCCGCTGGTATTCCTTGTCGGTCAGCGTCTGCGCGGGCGCGACGGTGATCGAGTCGCCGGTGTGCACGCCC
>CAYGTG010000954.1:0-3678 GCA_964352485.1 uncultured Nannocystaceae bacterium
ACATCGGACCTCCCCACAGCTCAATGCGCACGCGCTCGGTGATCGACTTGCGAAACCCGACCGTCAGCATTCCGGCGTGCTTGCCCCACCGGTCGCGCGCAACATCGTCCTCGAAGAATGGAGGCGTGAAGTTGCCGTCCCCGAAGGCATGCAGTGCGATGTACTCGGCCCGCCCGAAGATGCGGCGACCATACGCACCGAATCCCAGTCCCCCGCCGAGCGCACCCGCAAAGACCTTGTCCTTTGCCGCGTTGCCGACCACCCAGGGGCGGACGTTGATCGCGAACACGCTGGCGAGGCGAAGCCGCACCTCGACGCTGGTCCCCACGCCGAAGAATCCGCCGCGCGTTTCGCATTGCCCGGCGTCGGGACGGCAGTCCTGGTTCCCGACGGCGTGCGGTCCGATCATGGCGGCTCCGGCGATGGTGATGCGCGGGTTCTTGGCGGATGCTTCTTGCGTCGCCGTGGGCTCGGCCGCGCCGCTCGCTCCGGAGGGCTCGGCGGCGAGCCAAGCGAGCGCGACAAGGGGTGCGAGGCCCATGCCCTTCATGGTGCCGCGGACGAGGCGTATGGGCCAGGCCTCAAGGTGTGCGGAAGCAAGGCGCTGCGGACGCCTGCGAGGACGTTGCCGAGGGCCAGCTCGGCCATGCGGCGGCGGGTCAGGAGAAGGCGAGCACGAGGTCGCAGACGTTCGTACCGGTGGGACCGGGCCGCAGCAGGTCGTCCAATGCGTTGAAGAGCGCGTACGAATCGTTGCGGCGCAGGTGGTCGTTGGGATCGAGGCCTCGCTCGAGTGCCCGCACGACGGTGGTCCCACTGGCCGCGGCCCCGGCGGCATCGGTCGACCCGTCCTCACCATCGGTGGCGAGTGACACGAGCAATGCGTGGGGGTTGTGCATCAGCGCCGGCGCGGCTGCGAGCGCGAACTCCTGGTTGCGACCGCCGCGTCCATCGCCGCGAACGGTCACGACCGTCTCTGCGCCGGCGATCGTGCATCGCACGGCGTCGGTGGGCGGCACCATCATTCGGTCTTGGGCCCATCGGGCGCCCTCGACCCGCGCCTCGCCTCGCATCGGCGTGGTGACCTCGACGTCCGCGCCCAGGGCACGCGCGGCCGTGGCGGCGGCCTCGACCGCTGCGGCGTTGTCGGCAAGCAGATGGGCGTGGACCCGGGGATCATCGAACGGACCCGAGCCCACGGCGTGAACCCCGGCACCGAGAACGTCACTGAGGACCACGAGGTGCACCGTCACCCCGGCAGGGATCGCGCGTGCCAATCCTCCGCCTTTGATCAGGCTTGCTCGCCGGCGCATTCGGTTCAGCGCCTCGATCGGCGTGCCGTCGCGCAAGCGAGCCTCGGTCATCGCTGCAATGTCCGCGAGCGAAATCCCGGGTGCAGGTGCCTCGAGCAGAGCGGAGGCGCCTCCGCTGACCAGCGCGACAAGGGTATCGCCCGGCTCGGCCCTCGCCGCGGCATCCATCATGGCGGCCCCGGCCGCGAGGCTGCCCTCGCGGGGCACAGGGTGGTCTCCGAGCACGACGCGGACTCGGCCAAGCTCGGCGGCATGCTTGAGCGCGGCCGTGCCCGAGACGACGCGGTCCTCGGCAACCTCGAGCAGCCCCATCGTCATCGTGGCCGCCGCTTTCCCCATCGACAGCACGCGAATCCGCTGGGTGTCTTGGAGGTGTTGCTGGGCCCAGGCGCGCATGCGCGCTCGCGGATCGACGGCCTCCAGGGCTGCCTGCATGATCTCGGTCGCCAGCGACCCCAGCGGATGGCGAACGAGCGTGCCGCAGCGCCAATCCATCACGGTTGCCCCGGCGCGAGGGAGCGCCCAAGCCAAAGGCCAAGGCCGACCGCGGCGAGCCCGATTGCGACGTGCAGCAGCACCTGGGCGGCGAACACCCCGTAGCGTCCTTCTTGAGCGTACGAATAGGTCATCAGGCCGAACGCGCTGTAGGTCGTGAATCCTCCCAACAACCCGCCGAGTAGAATCGGGCGAAGGGCCCCCTCAGGGAGCATCGCCGCGCCGAGTCCGATCGCGAGGCAGCCAATCGCGTTGACGACCAGCGTTCCGGCCGCCGGCAGCACGTCTTGCAGGCGTTCATCGAGCAGGGGCACCAGGGCCACCCGGAGCGCGGCGCCCGTACCTCCCGCGAGGAATACCCAGATCATGTCTCGAGTGGACAGGGCTTAGCCTCCATAGAACCCGTCGATGATGTCGGCGTACTTCTGGTTCACGACCTTGCGCTTGACCTTCATCGTGGGGGTCAGTTCGCCACCTTCGATCGACAAGTCTTGCGGAAGAATGGCGATCTTCTTGATCGTCTGCACGCGCGCGAGGTGAGCGTTGACGCCCTCGACCTGCTTCATCATCCACGCCTTGAGCGTCTCGTCGACGGCGGCCTCGGCCATGGTCTTGGCGGAGCTTCCGGCCTCGGCCAGAGCCGCCTCGAGAACGGTCTCATCGAGGGTGAGCAACGCACTGAGGTGCTTTTGGCGATCTCCGACGACGACGGCCTGGGACACCGCAGGGATGCTCTTGAGCTGGCCCTCGATCATCTGCGGCGCGATGTTCTCTCCGCCGGCGGTGATCAGAATGTCCTTCTTGCGGTCGGTGATCTGCAGAAAGCCCCGGTCATCGAGCTCACCGATGTCCCCGGAGTGCAACCACCCGTCTTCGTCGAGCGCCTCCGCGGTCGCCTCGGGGTTCTTGAAGTAGCCCTTGAACACGTGGCGGCCTCGCATGAGGACCTCGCCGTCTTCGGCGATCTTCAGCTCGGTGCCCGGAAGCTTGGGGCCAACCTTGCCGGTGACGTAGCGGCCTGGCAGAGAGACCGTCGCCGGACCGGTGCACTCCGACATGCCGTACACCTCCATGATCGGCACGCCGAGGCTGAGGAAGAACTCCAGCGTGGCTTTGCTGATGGGAGCGGCCGAGGTGATCTGGATCCGGCAGCGGTCGAGGCCGAGCTGTTCGCGGACTTTGGAGAAGACCAGCTTGTTGGCCAAGCCGAAGAACATGGGCCGGGGCTGTCCTTTTTGGTCGGCGTAGCCCCCAGAGAGCCCTTGGGACCGCGCCCAGGCGCCGATCTTTTTCTTGAGGCCGGTGTTGGCCGACGCGGCGGCGGTGATCTTGGCCTGAATCTTCTCCCAGACCCGGGGCACGGCCAAAAAGAGGGTGGGCCGAAGCTCTTTGAGGTTGTCGCCCAGCTTGTCGACGCTCTGCGCAAACGCGGTGCACCCCTCGGTCACCATGGGACCGTGAAGACTCATGACCTGCTCGGCGATGTGCGACAGGGGCAGGTAGCTGACGACCAGATCACCTTCGGCGTAGCCCAACGTGTCCAGCGCAGCCTTGGAGGTCCACGTGATGTTGTCGTGCGAGATCATCACCGCCTTGGGGTTGCCGGTCGTGCCCGAGGTGTAGATGAAGGTGCAAACATCATCGGGACGCTGCGCGTCGATGCGGCGCTGCAGCTCGGCGTCGTCCACGTCCTTGCCCTTGTCCAAGAACTCCGGCCAGCTCAAGACATCATCTTCGCTGGAGTCGCCTCGCATCAGGATGAACGCTTTGACCTCCGGGAGCTGCTCGCGGACTTCGAGGAACTTCTCAAGCTGCTCGGAATCCTCGCAGATGACGATCTGGGCCTCGCAGTGGCTGGTCACGTACTGAC
>CAYGTG010000955.1:0-3674 GCA_964352485.1 uncultured Nannocystaceae bacterium
CTGGAGATGGGCGGGGCACAGCCACCATCGCCACTGC
This sequence comes from uncultured Nannocystaceae bacterium, assembly GCA_964352485.1. GTDB lineage: Bacteria > Myxococcota_A > Polyangia > Nannocystales > Nannocystaceae > CAJXVA01. The sequence goes on from CAYGTG010000955.1 coordinate 38, forward strand.
ACAGTGCCGCCTCCGAGGTGATCGCCGCCTTCGCCGACGGAGCGACGACCCCGCAAGAACACCCCCTGCTCGGACAGTTCGCCGACGCCCTCATGCGGGGCGTCTCCATGAACGCGTTGCGATCCGACCTCTCGCAACTCAACCATGAGGGCTACTTGCGCGGGGCCTTGGTGGCCATGGCCGTCGCGCTGCAGCGTCACGGGAGTCCCGATGTCGCGCTCGCCCTCGGTCGGGAGCTGATGGACGCGATCGACGTCGATCTGGGCATCCGGCTGTGCCGAGCCGTGCTGGCTCTCGACGATGTGGATCAGCACCGCCACCAGGCCGGCAGCACGTTCGTCGCGGCCAACCGCATCGTCGGCGACGCCTTGCTCGAAGCCGGAGATCCCTCCACCGCCCTGCGGCATTTCGAGGCCGTCCTGTCCGTCGATGTGGATGACCCACGGGCGCTGCGCGGCTGGTCCGAGGCCACCCGAAGCCTCGAGCGCCGCGGCGTCGCGGTCGAGCACCGTACCCGCGGCCTGTCACTGCTCGAAGGGATCGACGAGCTGGAGCTCGAAGAAGGCCTGGCCGGCGAGCGCTATGAGGTCCAACGACCGCTGGGCCGAGGGCGGCACGCGGTGGTGTACCAGGCCTTCGACCGTCACGTCGGCCGCGATGTCGCGATCAAGCGGCTGCTCGACGCCAGCGCTCGCACCTCGGCAGCGCCTCCGCGCGTGGTGGAGGCTCGCTTCTTCGCCGAAGCGTCCACCTTGGCTCAAGTGCGCAGCCCATTCGTTGTCGCGCTGCTCGATGCGCACCCCTCCAAGCGATTCATCGCGCTGGAGTTGTGTCGCGGTGGCAACCTGCGGCTTGCGCTGCGCCGCGGACTGGTCGACGCCTCCGACCTCCCTCGCATCGGCGGTCAGCTCCGTGCCGCCCTCGAAGCGGTGCGGGCCGCCGGCGCGGTCCACCGCGACGTCAAGCCGGCAAACATCCTCGTCCGGGCCGCCCGACGAGGCTCCACGATCGCCCTGGGAGACTTCGGCCTCGCCGTCGGACACGCCAAGGCGTCGGGGACCGGTGGAGGCGGCACGCTGCGCTACCTCGCGCCCGAGCTTCGGACCAAAGATGCGCCCAAGGCAACCGCCCAATCGGACCGGTTCAGCGCCGGGGCCGTCCTGCTCGAGTTGGCGCTGGGCAGCCTCCCCGAGGACTTCGATCACGTCGATGACTCCTTCGACGCCGCCGGCTTCGTCCCCGACGACCTCCCAGACGGATGGACGCCGCGGCTGCACCGGCTCCTGCAGTCACATCCACAGGACCGTTCGTGGTGAAATCCACCGTTGCCGAAGTCCTTGGCTCGCTGCTCATCCTCACCGCTGCGGGCTGCGAGGAACAGCCGCGGCTGTACAGCACCCGCGCGGCGAAGGGAGAGATCATCTTACGCGAGGGATTCGACCGCGCCGAGCTCGGCGAGCGCTGGCACGCCACCGGCACGGGGGCCCGCATCGAGAACGGGCTCCTGGTGGTGGACGGCGTCCGCAACCACCCGCTGTGGCTCGAGCTGGATCTTCCCGACGACGTCCGGATCGAGTTCGATGCCTGGGCGAGCACCGATGAGGGCGACCTCAAGGTCGAGCTGTTCGGCGACGGAGTGAGTTTCGCGACGAGCCCGAACTACATCGCCAGTGGCTACGTCGTGATCTTCGGAGGCTGGAACAACACCCTCTCCGCCCTCGTTCGCAAGAATGAACACGGCCAGCAGCGCGTCACGAGCAGCGAGTTGAAGGTTCAACCGGACAAGCGCTACCACTTCGTGCTCACCCGCACGGGCAACGAGCTTCACTGGGAGGTCAACGGGGCAGAACTTCTGGTGTACGAAGACGATCAGCCCCTGCGTGGCGAAGGCCAAAACCGCTTCGCGTTCAGCGGGTGGGAAACGCAGGCCCATTTCGACAACCTCGTGATCGAAGCGCTGTGACCGATTCCACCGACCTGCCGAGAGTGTTCGGCCGCTACGTGCTGACCGCGCTGATCGGCGAGGGCGGGATGGCCGAGGTCTACACCGCCACCGTTCAGGTCGCGGCGGGGCTGACCAAGCGCGTCGTCATCAAAAAGATCCGGCAAGTCTACGCCGACCACGACGAGTTCACGCGGATGTTTGTCGACGAGGCCAAGATCGCTCTGTCGCTCAACCACGCCAACATCGTCCAGGTCTTCGATTTCGGTCAGGTCCAAGGCGCGTTCTATCTGGCCATGGAGCCAGTGGAGGGCATCGACGCGATGCGCCTGTTTCACGCGGTCAGCGACGCGCAAGAGCGTTTCCCCCGGGTGGTCGCCGCATACATTGGCCACCAGGTGGCCGCAGCCCTCGCCTATGCCCACCGCAAGACCGACGACCACGGCCAGCCGCTCGAGCTGGTCCACCGCGACATCAGCCCGCACAACGTGATGGTGTCGTTCGAAGGCCAGGTGAAGATTCTGGACTTCGGAATCGCTCGCACGGCCAACGCATCCGGGGAACGCGACGGCGACGCTGTGGACGTCGACACCAGCGGCCGCACCGAGGAGACGATCAAAGGCAAGGTCGCGTACATGTCCCCCGAGCAGGCGCAGGGGCATCCCGTGGACCAGCGCTCCGACGTGTACTCGCTCGGCGTGTTGCTCTACGAACTCGTGGCCGGCCAGCTCGTGTTCCGCAGCCGCGATCGTCTTGCCGCGCTGCAGCGGGTCCGAAGCGAACCCCTCCCCCCGCTGGACGAGCACAGCGACGACGTTCCACAAGCGTTGCTCGACATCATCCAACCGCCGCTCGAGCGCCAACCTGCCAAGCGCTACCCCACCCCCCGCGCGATCCACACAGACCTCTCCAACTATCTGCACGCTGCGGACCCGGTGGTCGACGACGACACCCTCTCGCAGTTCGTCTTGCGCTACTTCACCCCCGCGCCGCCGCCGGCCATCGACGAGAGCGCTCTGCCCCGGGACGCGACCCGCGGCGGCCAGACTTCCTATCCGTCGGTCCGCGGCGCTGCCGCGCGCGTCATCATCGTGCACATGGCGTTGGACGCCCACCCGCTCATGCCCGCAGACGGCCCCGCCCAGGCCGCGCCGTTTCTGCGGCTGGTCGAAGACGTCGCGTTCAAGCGCGATGCGGTCCTGGTGCGCAGGGATGAAGCCGGCATCACGATGGCATTTGGGGCACTTCTGCAGTCCCCCGACGACGCGGATGGCGGGTTGCGCTGCGCCCTCTCGCTGCAAGATGACGTCGCCGACATGGCGCCCGGACTCCGCATGGGCGTCGTCGTTGCCCGCATCCGCGCCACCGTCACCCGCGAGAGCAACACGGTGCAGGTCAAAGTGCGCCCGCAGACCGCCGAGCTGCTGCACAAGGTCGCCTGCGGCGGCATGGACGGGCCCGTGCGCGTCGCCGGTCCCCTGATCGAAGCCCTCTCCAAGGGATGGCGTTTTGGCCCCGAGGCCTTCGTTGACCCGGACGCGAGCGGCGCGGGCTCACCAACCCACTCGGCCGTGGATCGTGAACTGGGCAACGTCGCGCCCGTGCTCGGTCCCCACGCCCCGCTCGCTCGCACGCGTGCCGCGGCGCCAGGGGGGCGCGCGCTTCTGTTTGGTCGAGAGCTCGAGCTCAAGGCCC